>NZ_JADOVC010000001.1:0-265412 GCF_015751645.1 Flavobacterium sp. CG_9.1 | reverse complement strand
ATCAATAAAAAAATGTAAATTTGAACAGAAATTAGCTCATTATTTTGTGGCACATCATGACCGGAATTAGTGGCACATCATGACTGGAATATACAACTGCAGCGTACTCTTGTGAGCAAGCTTATTTCAAAATTATTGAAAGACATCAAGCTCAAAAATTCTTTGACCTCGCTTTTGTAGACATAAGTTTGCCTACTTACCCTGCTCAAAATCTTTACACTGGTATTGATATAGCTAAACTAATTAAATATTATTTTCCAGCTTGCAAAATAGTTATGCTCACCAAGCACAGCGAACCTGCAATTGTCACTCCTGCATTACAAGAAATTAATCCTGAGGGATTTATTTTAAAGAATGACATTAATGCCGCTACTTTGGTAGCGGCATACCAAGCTATTATGATGGGTGCCACCTTTTGCAGTAGTACCATAACTAAAGTGCAAAAAGAGAGTGCCATAGATAGATTAAATTTGGACGCTATTGATTGCCAGATCTTGACACTGCTTGATAAGAAAATTACAACAAAAGACATGCCGAATCACATTGATCTTTGCTTAAATGCGATTGAAAAAAGGAAAACCAATATTAAAAACCAACTTTTAAAAGACAAAGGTAACAATGCAGCTATAGTTACTGCTGCAAAAAAACTAGAGCTTCTATAAACTTAACACATACCCTACTTTTTTAACATAAAAACCATAAAATTAATTATTTAACAAACAGTAAATTTAAAAGAGATATAACTTATCTGACTCACGTGCAATAAACTAACGAAATAAATTTCTTAAAATATGAAAAAAACCACACGTAAAATTTTATTAATCATTTTGCTATCAACATTTTTTGCCTTAACAGCTTGCAATCATGATGTATTAAATGAAAATATTCAGAATATAGATGCAGGAATTAAATCAAAAAAAATAACATTTGATCAATTTAAAAAGCAAAAAAAGGCTTTTTCAATAGTCTCAGATATTAACAAAAAACAAAATGAATTAAAGTTGCTTTCTAACAAAACCACCAACAACACAGTTAGCAATTTTACTATTGATACACAGAAAGGATTACATCTTGAATATGCAAATCTTCACTCTTTTACTTTTCCTATTCATAGAGAAGTTGATAATGGAAAAGTCGAAAATTTAGTTTTAAGTTTTCAAAACGATGGAAGTTATAAAGTGAAAATATTAAAATATAATTTAACACAGCAAGAGAAAATTGATATTGCAAACGACCAACTCAAAAATATTCAAAATCCAATTATTACAATACCTATTGAAAATTTTAATTTAAATGCAAAAATATCTAGTTGTGAAACAGTAACAGAAACCATTTGGGTTTCTTGTAGTCACGGTATTCATAATTCATCAAATATTAACACCTGGGCACAATGTGAGGCAGCAACTCCTCCCAGGGTTTATACTGTTTCAAAAATTAAATGTATCACCGCTGATGGTAGTACCGGTGGTAGTCCACCAATTGATGATGGTTTTGGAGACAATTATGGTACGGGAGGCGGTAGTTATCCCGTAAATTATCCTACACCTGAAACAAATCCCTATGAATATGAAAATGGTATTTCCACACCAATATTAACTACGCAAAACAACTACGATATTAGAAACACTCAACTATTCAATCAAAGTCTAACACCTCAACAAACACAATGGTCTTCAGAAAATCTTAACGCTTATAACTTTATTTTAAATTTAGTTAGAAATAAAAACTGGACGGATGAGAGTAAAGGGTTTGGCAAGGACTTGATTGACTTAATAATAAGTTCTAATTTAAATATTTTTACAAGTTATTCTAACTTAAGTTATGAGTTCAATAATCTAAGTGATTTTGAACACTTTATCAATTACGAGGAAGATTTAAATATAGTTTCAGTTGCTATACCATTCCAAGTTGATAAAAAAATTACAAATCGAAATATAAAAATAGCACCCCTACTTGATTTAAGACTTCAAATTGTTATAACACCAAGTCCTAATTTCTCATTAGATGAAACCAATAGTACAACATTTCTAGAATCCACCCTTCTCCCAGGAAATAGCTGGACACAAACTGCATATATAGTTACAAAATCAAGTAGTAATGACGCGGGTACAACAGCGGAAATTACTATTACTGGATATATTAACATTGGAGTAAAGGTAGCAGATTATGAAATAGGCGTAAAACGTTTAAAAGAAATCATTATTAGTATTGACAAAAATACAGGTAATATAAACTACACTAAAGTCAAAAATTTAAATTAATATCATGATAGAAAACATAGCATATTTTGTTCCAGCACTTATAATTTCAATTATTTCAATTATTTTAATTGATTTGTATTTATTAGTAAGAAAAATACTTTTGCTTAAGATTAAATATTATTCAGACCTAGTTAATAAAATTGAACATAAGGAAATTTAAAAACTTTCGATAAGCAATATTATAAATATCTAAAAAAGTAATTTCTGTAAAATTTCATAATAAAAAATAGGCTGTCCGAAAAGTAATTTAGGACAGCCTCTTTTTAAAATTATTGCAGTCTTTTACTCCTCCTCCACCATATCGATATGCCTGTCATGATAGCCCAACAAATACAAAACACCATCCAATCCTAAACTAGAAATAGAACTTTCTGCTTTTTCTTTTACGGTAGGTTTGGCATGAAAAGCAATTCCTAAACCTGCTAAGTTTAACATCGGTAAATCATTGGCGCCATCTCCCACCGCAATGGTCTGATTGATATGAATGCCTTCTTTATCGGCAATGGCTTGAAGGTATTCCGCTTTCTTTTTACCATCGACAATTTCGCCTAAATAATTACCCGTTAATTTACCATCAATGATTTCTAACTCATTGGCGTGAACGTAATCAATCCCTAATTCCTTTTGCAAGTATTTCCCAAAAAAGGTAAAACCTCCGGATAAAATCGCAGTTTTATAGCCATAATATTTCAAGGCTTTCATCAAGCGATGCGCGCCTTTTGTTATGGGTAAATTTTCGGCAACCTTTTGCAATACCTCTTCACTCAAACCTTCGAGCAAAGCCATGCGTTGTTTGAAGCTTTCGCTAAAATCGATTTCACCGTTCATGGCTGCTTCTGTAATGGCGCGAACTTGCTCCCCCACACCCGCTAACTCGGCTAATTCATCAATTACTTCGGTTTGAATTAAGGTCGAATCCATATCAAAACACACCAAACGTCGATTTCTGCGATACATATTGTCTTCCTGAAACGAAATATCGACATCTAAGGTTCTGGAAATTTCCATAAAACTGGCGGTCATAAACGTTTTATCGACGATCGTTCCTGTCACTGACAATTGGATACAGGAGCGTGGAAACTCCTCTTTTTCAATAATAGAAACCCGACCTGTTAATCTTTTGATTGCGTCAATATTCAAATTTTGGTTCGACAATATTTTAGTTACAGCTGCCAATTGAACCGCCGTTAATGTCTCACCCAAAACATTGATAGAGTAGCGTTGTTTTCGTTGTCCTTTAACCCATATTTCGTAATCGGGAATAGAAATTGGTATGAACTTCACTTTCACGCCCAATTCGTATGCCTTAAACAATAAATCTTTTAGAACAGGCCCTGAAGAGGAACCCGCTTTTATTTCAAATAAAATACCTAAAGAAAGCGTATCATGGATATCTGCTTGACCAATATCCAGAATAATGGCATCGTAAGTCGCCAAAATGGATGTTAAACCAGCAGTAACTCCTGGTTTGTCCTGACCTGAAACTTTTAGTAAAATTACTTCTATTTCGTCTGTTTGCATGCTATGTTTATATGATTTAGAATAGACAAAAATCGACAATCTGACGTTGATAAAAAAAAATAATGTCCCTTTTTTCAAACAATAACAAATAGTGTAATTTCCCCATAAAAAAACCTGTCCAAATGAATGAACAGGTTTGTATTTTTAAGAAAAATGCATTTTTTACGATGCAATCTCCAAACGTTTCAATAAATTTTTATTCAAGCTGAGAGTTTATAATTAAAAATAAGTTTTTACTGCAAATTCAAATTGTTCCATAAAAATTTTCTTGAAAGCACTAATATTGTTTTGCTCATAAAAAACAAGCATTGCCTTTTTATAATCAATAGAATCTACAGTTCTAAAAGATAACGGACAGTATCTATTATGCATCAAAATAGCATTGCTAATTATTCTTGCTGTACGCTTATTCCCATCCGAAAAGGGCTGAATATAAGACAACAAAACTAAGGCTAATAATGCCTTTTCAAAAATATTATCTTTAGTATTGATTAGCTCACACATGTCGCGTAATACTTCTTTTATTTGAAATTCATTATCCAAAGGCTTATAATTTGTTCCTGAAATACCCACTCTTCTATTTCTGATATTTCTATCAATCCCTAAACCTTCTATAAGCAAACTGTGAATATCTTCTATTCGCGAAACGGTTAAAGGATTTACATAATCAGAATTATCCAAAATAAAATCTAATGCCGCTTTATGATTCAATAACATAACAGCCTCATCTTTAGTTTTGCCTGCTGCTGTTTCTTTCTCTTTTAATAATCTTTCTGTTTCTAATAATGAATACGTGTTTCCTTCTATTTGGGAAGATTTCCAACTTAAATCAATGGCTAACCTTTCAAATTCTTGATTATATTCAACTGCAGTCAGTTTTGAAATGTTCTCGCTAAAATTATTTTGAAGATGTGATAATTTTATGATTTCATCATTGGTAAATATTGAAACGGTATTCAATGTTTCTTTTATTAAATTAAAATTAAATACCTCTTTTATTTGCCTTTCATCAATTTCTTTTGCAAAATAAGTTTCTATATCTATTGGAAATAAAACATCCAACCCTTTACTTATATAATATTTAGTCGCTTTCCCTCTTCCAATTGTAACAATAAAATTCTGGCTTAATAGTGCTGCAATCGTTCTTTTAATAGTTGCAAAAGCTACTAAATTACCCAACCCCTCATGAATATCTTTTGATGAGCTATTGGGATATTTGTTAATATAATGTAGAATCTCTTTTTTTAAATCGAATTTATACTTTGCCATAAATCTTACTTTGAGCTCACAAATTTAAAAAATAAAGCTCAAAAACATATGTTTTTGAGCTTTATTTAATTTTTTATTGAGCTTGAAATTTTTTACGATGCAATCTCCAAACGTTTCAATAAATTTTTATTCAACGTCTCTTTAGCGTAATCTACATCTATTTCTAAAATTTTGTCATCAGAACTTGGTAATTCATACATCGCATCAGTTAAGATGGCTTCGCATAAAGAACGCAATCCACGTGCTCCTAATTTATATTCTAACGCTTTATCCACAATAAAATCCAAGGCTTCATCTGTGATGGTAAAAGTTACTTCATCCATCAAAAACAATTTCTCGTATTGTTTGATCAACGCATTTTTAGGCTGTGTCAAAATCGCACGCAACGTTTCTCTGTCTAAAGGATCCATGTGTGTCAAAACTGGTAAACGACCAATAATTTCTGGAATCAATCCAAAATCCTTGATGTCTTTTGGGATAATGTATTGCAACAAATTGTCTTTATCTATATTATCCACATTTTTTGAAGTCGAATACCCCACGGCTTGACGGTTCAATCGTTTCGAAATAATTCTTTCGATTCCATCAAAAGCACCACCGGCGATAAACAAGATGTTTTGTGTATTTACCTCAACAAATTTTTGGTCTGGGTGCTTGCGCCCTCCTTTTGGTGGCACATTTACAACGGTTCCTTCTAGTAATTTCAATAAGGCTTGTTGCACCCCTTCACCCGAAACATCACGCGTAATAGATGGATTGTCACTCTTGCGTGCAATTTTATCTATTTCGTCAATGAATACAATGCCGCGTTCTGCTTTGGCTACATCATAATCAGCAGCTTGCAAAAGACGTGTCAAAATACTTTCAACATCTTCCCCAACATAACCTGCTTCTGTAAGAACGGTCGCATCAACGATTGCCAAAGGAACGTCTAACATTTTTGCAATGGTTTTAGCCACTAATGTTTTTCCTGTTCCGGTTTGACCCACCATGATGATGTTACTTTTTTCAATCTCTACTTCATCGTCTAATTGCTGTTGCATCAAACGTTTGTAGTGGTTGTAAACTGCCACCGACATTACTTTTTTAGTTTGGTCTTGCCCAATTACATATTGATCCAAAAACGCTCTGATTTCTTTTGGTTTTTTCAAAATCAAATCACCAACAATTTTTGAACTTCCGCCAGATTTTAATTCTTCTAAAACAATTCCGTGCGCTTGTTCGATACATTTATCACAAATATGTGCATTGATTCCAGCAATCAATAAACTAGTTTCTGGCTTTTTTCTTCCACAAAACGAACATTCTAATACTACTTTTGCCATTCTTTTTTTGTTTAAAGTTTAAAAGTTTAAAGTTTAAAGTTCCTATAGAAACCTTAAACCTTAAACCTTAAACTTGTAACTATTTTTATCCTCTTATTAAAACCTCATCAATCATTCCGTATGCTTTTGCTTCTTCAGCAATCATCCAATAATCGCGCTCGCTATCCGTATGAACTTTATCAAATGTTTGTCCTGAGTGATGAGAGATAATTTTGTATAACTCATCTTTCAATTTCAACATTTCACGTAAGTTGATTTCCATATCAGTAGCAACTCCTTGCGCTCCGCCTGATGGTTGGTGAATCATTACTCTTGAATGTGGCAATGCCGAACGTTTTCCCGCTGCTCCTGCACATAAAAGAACTGCTCCCATAGAAGCTGCCATTCCAGTACAAATAGTCGCTACATCTGGTTTGATGTATTGCATGGTGTCATAAATTCCTAATCCTGCGTAAACGCTTCCTCCTGGAGAATTCAAATAAATTTGAATATCCTTAGAAGCATCAGCACTTTCCAAGAACAATAACTGTGCTTGAACGATGTTTGCAATTTGGTCATCGATTCCTGTTCCAAGGAATATAATGCGATCCATCATCAGCCTAGAGAAAACGTCTAATTGTGAAATATTCAACTGACGTTCTTCGATGATATATGGAGTCATGTTTTTAGGAGTCATTGCGCCTACGATTTTATCGTAATACATCGAGTTTACGCCGTGGTCCTTTGTAGCAAATTTTTTAAATTCTTTACCGTAGTTCATATTTTATTGTTCTAAGTTTTACGTAATATCTTGTGATTCGATTTAATGCAAAGGTCATACCTATTTCAAAATGATGTCAATATGTCTTATTTTTTAGCCCAGATGGGAGTAAAAAGCTTTTTGAATTCCGTTTTTTAGTTTTTTTATTCTTGCAAAGCGACTGAAAGAAGCTCCTGCAGGAATTTAAAAAACAGAAACGGAAGAAAAAACTTGAAACGTACAGCTGGATTAGCTCCTGAAATTAATTCAAACAAAAGAGCGTCAAAAAAATATTTTTCTGACGCTCAAATATAACTATTTTTTATTGTTTAAAATCTGTAATCAAATCATAAAATTTTAATAATCTCTAGCGCTCTTAGGGCTTTTGACTTTCGAATTTATGACAGTACAAACTCTATTTATTCTCCGTAAGACGCAGCAATAAATTCGTCGTAAGTCACTTCTTTAGTTGTTGGGTTTGCTTTTTCTTTGAACAATTCCAATAATTTCTCTGCCACCACTTGGTCAGAAAGTCTTTTAACCTCGTCTTGGTTAGACAAAACTCTAGCAACAATTCCTTGAACTTCTTCGTCTGTAGGATTTGTTTGTCCGAATTGCGCCATTTGTTGACGGATATTTTTTGTAGTGAATGTTTTCAAATCTTCAAAAGTGATTTTGATATCCGATTGAGCCATAGCCCTACCTTCGATCAATTGAAAACGCAATCCTTTTTCAGAACGTGCATATTCCACTTCAGCTTCCTCAGGAGATAATTTTTTCTCTCCTACAGTTTGCAACCATTTTTTAAGGAATTCAGCCGGTAAATCAAATTTTGTGCTTTCGATTAAAAACTCAGTAACATCCCCTAATAATTTTTGGTCTGCTTGCGTTGCAAATTGAGATTCTGCATCCTCTTTAATTTTAGCTTTCAATTCTTCTAATGAAGAAACTGTTCCAGCTCCAAACAATTTGTCAAACAATTCTTGGTTCAATTCAGCTAATTCAGCGGTGTTGATCGCTTCGATTGTGAAAGCAACATCAACATCTAATGTGTGAACGTCATCATGATTTACTTTCATCACGTCCATCAATTGATGTGCATCTTCAAATAAACCTTTTGTGTTTACCGTAACTACATCACCTACTTTTTTACCTATGAAAAGGTCAAAAGTCGCTTTGTCTTTGAAAAGATCAGCAGCAATAGTGGTAGCGTTATTAATACCTTTTTCTTCGTTTGCGAAAGTTCCTGTAACATCTGAATCAGCAGCAACCACCTCTTGTGGAATGGCTGTTCCAAATTGCTTTTGGATTCTTTCCACTTGACCTTCGATCAATTTAGCATCCGCTGAAACCACATATTTTACGATGTCGTTTTTAGCCTCTAGGTCTAAAGTGAAGTCAGGAACCAAACCAATTTCATATTCAAAAACCAATTCTTCCGCATCCCAAGAAAACGCTTCGTTAACTTTAGGAAGAGGCGTTCCAAGCAAGTTTAGTCTTTCTGATTGTACAAAACGCTCTAGTGCCAAGTCAACTACTTTAGTAACTTCTTCTTGTTTGATCGCTTTACCATATTGTTTTTCAACAAGGTCTTTAGGCACCGCTCCTTTTCTAAACCCTTTAACCGTTGCCAAAGGCATTTTTTCGTTTATTCTTTTTGCTACTTGACCTTTGTAATCCATGTGAACTACAGTCATTACAATCGTCTCGTTTACAGCGTCTATTGCTACTCTTTTGATATCCATCTTCTTCTTTACTTTACATTATAATTTCGGTCTGCAAAATTATAAAATTTTTACCAGCCAACCAAGTTTTTTCCGCCCGAACCTTGTGTATTGAATTCCAACGGATTCTAACGCCAAAATTCTAGGATAATTAGAGTGATTTGGGCGTGCCGCACCTCCGTTTGGCTGCGGTGCGTCAGGCTGTACGTTCCCGCTTTTATGGTTTTGCCCTGCGGGACAAAATCATAAAGAGCTCCACTGCCATCGTTCACGCGGCTTGATGTATGCGACAATAAAATTCTTTGATAATTTGTAATAATTTATTTATATATTTGAAATTAATTATTGCTTAAACAATTATCATACCTATATAATCAAATATGAGTCACTTTGTGTTGTTTTATAGCGCATGTAAACGAGTTAGCAGAAATATCCAGAATAATAGTAGAAGAAAGAAAATTTAAATATATTTGAAAAAAATCATAGTGGAAATTAAATCAGCAAAGCCATTTTTAAGATGGGCAGGCGGAAAAAGATGGCTTAAAAAAGAAATAAACGAGTTAGTTGAAATCAATAACTATGAAAACTACCATGAGCCTTTTGTGGGTGGAGGAGCAATTCTATTTCATTTAAAACCAGCAAATGCTTTTATATCAGATGCAAACAAAGAATTAATTGGTACTTATATTGCAATAAAAGAAAACCCAAATAACGTCATTGAACATCTTAAAAACTTCAGTAAGGATAAAGAATCATACTATTTCATTAGATCACTATCTTTTATAGATGACTTTCAAAAAGCTGCACAATTTATTTATTTGAATCAAATGTCATTTAATGGAATTTATCGAGTTAATGCTAAAGGTGGATATAATGTTCCATATGGTAATAGAGAAAAATATGAATTTGATTATGAAAATATTTTACTAGTAAGTGAGTTTCTACAAAATATAAGAATTCAACATTGTGATTTCCAAGAATCCTTAAATAATGTTAGAGAAAACGACCTTGTTTTTCTAGACCCACCATATACTATTGCTCACAACTTAAATGGTTTTGTCCAATATAATCAAAAAATATTTTCTTTGGATGATCAATATCGTCTAACTGATGCAATTGATAAAATAAAAGAGATTGGAGCGAGTTACATCTTAACAAATGCAGCTCATTCAAAAGTTAGAGAAATATTTGACAAAGAAAATGATACAATTTTAGAAATTTCAAGAGCTAGCGTTGTAGGTGGAAGAAATTCAATTAGAGGTCAATATTCTGAATATTTATTTACAAATTTATAATTTATGGCATTTTTAGATCAGTTCCAAATAGATACAATAAAAGGAAAAATCATAGATGATTTATCGAACTTAGGAAAAACTTATAAATCAAAAAAAGGCAATTATCAACAAATAAGTGTCGATCATTCTCGAGTCGAAGATCACATAAAACAAGGTTGGGAAGAATATGGAAAACCTTTAAAAACAAAAACTTTGCTTCGCAAATCTAAAAGTTATTCTAAAAAATTTGAAGATGATGTTTGGTGTCAATTTTATGAACTAGGATTTAGAAAAATGAATTATGATGAAAATCTGATTTTACCTTTTTCTAAAAATGTAGAGGACAAAAAACAAATTGATGTAATTGCTATTGGAGAAGACACTATTTTTATTATTGAGTGTAAATCTGCTGAAACATCAAAAAAAAGTTCATTTAAAGATGAGTTTGATTTATTAAAAATAAGATTAGATGGGTTTAAAAAAGCATTACTCCAAATATACGGCAATAACTACAAAATAAAATATGTTTTTGCTACTCGAAATTTTAGATTTGATAAAGATAGTATCGATTTAGAAAGACTATATTCTACAAATTCATTCCTATTAGACGACAATGCGTTTGGTTATGTAAATAATTTGATTAAACATTATAAAAAAGCTTGTTTATATCAATTTTTAGGCATGGTGTTTAAAAATGAAAAAATAAATAATGAAAAAATAGAAATTCCAGCTGTTAAAGGCAGTATGGGTAAGAAAACATATTATATGTTTTCAATAGAACCTCATTTGTTATTGAAAACAGGATATGTGCTACATAGAACAAGGGCAAATATTTCTGAATTTCCAACTTATCAAAGATTATTAATACCAAAAAGACTTTCGGGAATATCAAAATTCATAGAAGATGAAGGATATTTCCCAAATTCTGTGATTATTAACTTCAATAGTTCGAAAAATCAAATTCAATTCGAAGCTTCATCAAAATTGGATAGCTCAAATTCTTGCTTTGGAACTTTAAAAATTCCAAATGCCTATGGGATTGCTTATATCATAGATGGGCAACATCGAGTTTATGGTTATGCTGGTACAAAGTATTCTAAAACAAATACAATACCAGTTGTGGCTTTTGAAGGTTTAGAAAGTTTTGAACAATTGAAAATTTTCATGGATATCAATCAAAATCAAAAAGCTGTAAGTCCAAGTTTAAAACTTGACTTAGAAGTTGATTTGAATTGGGATTCAAAAATTTTAGAATATAGAATAAGAGCCTTAAATTCAGCAATTGTAAGAGAATTAGCAAATTCAATTAAAAGTCCTTTGTATAATAAAATTTCAGTTGCTGAAGATAAATTTTTATTGGAATTTAAACCATTTACCACTGCTTTGTCTCATAGTGGATTAATTCCTAAATCAAAAGGAAATAAAATAAAAGAGGATTCAGATTTATACTGTTTGTATGATATTTTAAATCAGAATCATAGCGATGAAATGGAAATTTCAAAGAAAGCTGTTTTTGAACTAATATCGCTTTGTTATGATTTTGTCGAAAATGAATATCTTGAAATATTTAAACGAGAAAAATATTTTATTATTTCAAATAGAGGAACTTATGCATTTATCTGCTCAATTGGAAGTATTAATAATTTTCTTATTGACAATAAATTAATAACTAAAAAGTCAACACCAAAAGAAAGATTTGAAAAAATAGTAAAGTATTTGAGAATTTTATTGGATTCAATTGTTGCTATTAGCAAAGAAGATGAAGTTAAACAATTAAGTTTATTGGGAGCTGGAGCTGATGGAAAATGGTTGCGTTATTTTCAAAGTTTAATCAACAAAGGAGCATCTGAATACAATCCTGAAGAATTGATTGAATGGAATGAAAAACAAAATGAAGAATTACAAAACAAAGGACGTATATACGGAGTTGCGATTGAAAAATATATGAAGAAATCAGTTTTAGTAAAATTACAAGAAATCTTTAAAGACAAATGGGAATTAGAGATAGGAAGCATAAAAAGAAATTGTGTAGGTAGAGCTCTTGAAGAAGATGAAAAAAATCATAAAGAAGGATTAAACAAAGAAAGTGTTGATTGGCAGGACATGTTCAATATTAATGATTACAAGACAATCATTGAGAACAATTGGTCTAAAAAGCCTACCGACGATTTAAATAAAAACTTCATTACATTTGAAAAAGAATTTTCAATTGATATTGGTAATGGTTTTAATAGTAAACTAGAAAAAATAAAATGGATATCTGTTTTTAATTCTCACAGAAACCTTTGGGCACACGAAGGAACAAAAGGTAAAAGGCTAAATAAAATAGAAGTGGAATTTATAGAAAATATTCATGATCATTTCTATAAATAAAAACCCCGCTAGCGCGAGTGTCCCGCTCGTGTCCACAAAAAGAGTTAGAAAAACAAAAGCTAAATCTATGAGCACAAAATATAAATTTGAAGAACGTACAGGAGCTTATTTTGTGAGTTTTGCCACAGTAAATTGGATTTCAAAGAATAAATATGTGGTATAACTTGCGCAAACGTCTCTAACTATTAATTCACAAAAACAATAGCCAAAACTGCTAATTAAAAAGCCTCGAAAAAAATTTTCGAGGCTTTTTAAGTTTGTTCTTTAGAATTGTAGCCCGTAGCGGAATCGAACCGCTCTTACATGGATGAAAACCATGCGCCCTAACTGATAGACGAACGGGCCTTGTTTTTCTATTTCGGATGCAAAAATAGCACTATTTCTGAGATGCACAAAGCCAAACCCAAAAACCTTCAAACAAAAACAGTCGCTATTGAATTCGCAAATTGTAATCATTTCAGTAATACTACCTACCAATAATAGGATTATTTTTTAACAAGCTGATTTTTCAAAGAACAAATCTAAAGTCTAATGCAAACGTCCCGATTGTGAACACAAACAATAAAAAATAATCCTTAATTCACCGAAACTTTTGTACTTTTGAAAGTTTTAATTCAAACTAAATAGATTGAAAACTTATTTAAAATATCTCATTTCCCTCTTTCTGGCTTTTGGCCTGATGGCTTATGATTGTACTTTAGATTCTCCATCAAATTCAGCAGATTATTACCAATTCTCGAACGTAATTCTCAGAAGTGAATTAAACTATAAGCGTTCGAAATTATATATTTTCCATCAAATAAATTCGGCTGAAAATACGGCATTTCTATTTCAGTTAGCTTATCTCCAATTTCAAGATTGCTATACTCTTCAAATGCCGATTCTCTTAAAACTACAGACGCAGCTTTATCAAAAAGTAAGCTTATTTGCAATGCAACACATCTTTATTAATGAGATGCTTACTTCCCAAAATCCTTATAAAAGTTTATACAACGCCTAGAAATTTCTTTCTACGCCTTTATGCAATTCCATGCATAACAAAGATGCCAAATGTCTAATCATTTATCATTTACACCATGTATAAACACAACAACAAAACACGTTTAGAGTCCTCTAAGCGACCTTCTCTTTGGATAAAAAGAAAACTAATGCTATTTATTACCGCCTTTATGATCGGAATGTCAAACGGAATGAAGTTAGGAGATGAAACTGCTCTCAGAAAGCAACACCACACAGAACAACAAGATAAAAAAGATTGATTTTATAAATTATAAATGAGTTGTGAAATAAACAAGCATTTTTAGCTACCCAAGGACAAAAGAAACTACGACTCAAAAAAATGTTTAATAAAATTAAATTAGCTGAGCTTCTATTTCTTGTTTTTCATAAATTAAAAAAGGGAATGTTTTACCATTCCCCTTTTACTTTGTACAAATTTAAAACTAATTGGTAATCGTGATCACACCGGTCATCATACCGTGAAATTCACAGTTGTAGTATAAGGTATTTGGTGCATTTGCAGGCACTACTATTTTTACTGATCCTGATACTGCACCGTTATTTGTAACTCCCGAGCTAAAGGCATTGGTAGTTCCAATACCTTGAACTGTATTTAAATAGAACGGGTGGCCTGGAGTACTCACATTAAAAGTGTAGGTTCCTCCTCTTTTGAACGTAAAGTTAGCATTACTTGAATTTGTTAATCCTTCACCGTTAAAAATATAAGCGCTAGACCCACTATTCGTAACCGTATAGGTTTTTGTTTCGCCAGTTGCAGCACCCGTCCCTACGCTTGAGCCAATATTACCTTGCGCCACTATGGTAGCTAAATCAGCACCACTTAAATGCACATTTACATAAGCAGCAAGCGTTAAAAACTGTGTATATGTCACTGCAGCACCACCAACTAAAGTAGCCACTTGTGTTTTACTAATTCCAGTGTCTCCGTTTACAGGATTCAAACCAGCAATGATATTACCCGATGTAGCAACATTTTTCTCATGGATGTGAGCAGGATGACTTCCTCCAGCAGGTGTACCTACCAATTTAATAGTTACTAAAGTCGTTTGATTCACGCGCTCAGCAAATTCAACCGCACCGTTGATACCCGCAACGTCTTTTTGGGCTAATACATAACTTACCTTTCTACCTGTCAATTCATTCTGACCAATATCGCCTTGGGCAACCAGAGTAGCTAGATTTGTTGCGCTCAAATGAAAGTTAATGTATCCATTAAAAACAAGTACTTGATCGTACCCGAAAGCAGTTCCATTATCTAGTTTAGATACGTTGGTTACACTCAATCCTGTATCTCCATTTACGGGCTTAAAAGAAAAAGCTATTCCGCCTCCTTGAGCAGCTGTATTGGCGTGAATGTGCCCTGGGTGTGACCCGCCAGCTGGGGTGTTTTGTAATTGTACAATCGCTAATGCTTCTCCATTTACTCGTTTGTAAAAAGTAGTAGTACCAGATATTGCTGGAACAGCAACGCTGCCTAAAGGATACACTTTAGAAACTCCAGTAAGGTCATTTTGTCCAATGTCACCTTGCGCCACAAGTGTAGACAATTTATCTGCAGTCAAATGCACATTGATATATCCATCAAAATCAAGCAACGCTTGATAGGTAATTGCGCTGCCATTATCCAATGCTTTAAATGTTGTTGTACTCTTCCCAGTTGCACCATTAACCGATTGTAGCGTAAGCGCTATATCTCCTCCTTCAGCAGCCGTGTTTAAGTGAATGTGCGCGGGATGTAAACCTCCTGCAACTGTATTCTTTAATTCTAACTCAATGCTTAAAGTCGCATCGCTTTTTTCAATAATCGTTGCCGTTCCCGTTACTCCTGAAGTCCCATCTGCTCCCAAATCATAAACTTTTGAGTTTACAACGGTGGGTGCTGGCACATCATCTTTGGTACAACTGCTAAAAATAAAGGGCACTACCATTAATAGTACTACTAATTTTTCTTTAAAATGTTTCATTTTGTTTATAGTTTTTAGGTTATTATTAAACAAACTTAACTCTATTATTTTTTAAATGCAACTATTATTTTGCTGAAATAAATACAATAGGTTTTAAAAGAGTCAGTTACAGCGATTCTTTTAAGAGCTGCTAATTTTAAAAATAGTTAAATAATAATTGATAAAAATCGTAGCTTTACTTATCTGAATCTGTTTTTAGAACGTATCTATAATTCACTACTCTAATCTTTCACTTTAAAAAACTATCTTAGCAGCAGCAATTTTAAAATTCAGTTGCATTATTGGCTAATCAATTCAATTCTTCAAAAAATCATTTATAATGAAATTCATAAAAAACAATTTTTTGCCGCTCTGCTTCATTTTTTCTTCTCTTTTCTCCAATGCACAAACATCTGCTCGTGAAAGCGCAGCGGCTAAAATGGATCCTTTTATTCCAGTATTAGAATACCCATTAATAAAAGGATCCAAGTGGACTGGCGTAATACCGGTAAAAAATGCAACCGATATCCCCGAAGCCAAGACGGTGTACAAATTACTTTTTGATCTTACCCAAAACGGTACGACCACTGGCATGGCTGACAAACCAAACGAAGGGCTGGAAGAAATAGCACGGATTTTAAATCTACATGCGGCGGCCGGCATTCAGCCAAAAAACCTAAAATCTGTCGTAATTGTGCATTCGGCTGCTATTTTATCCGTTTTGAATAGTGCAGCCTATGAGAAAAAATTCAACTGTGCGAATCCCAATGCTGATTTGATAGATCAAATGCAAAAAGTTGGAGTGCATTTTGTTCTTTGCGGACAGACGTTGAATCTTAGAGGTATTGATGGAGCCGAATTGTATAAGAACATATTCATTGCTGAGTCAGCAAAGGTGGCCTTGACAAAATACCTAACTGCTGGATATGTCTCATTTGCGATCAGTGGGGCTCATTAACTAATGTACTTTGCATCCCAATAAAAGTAAAACAGAAATAATTTGGCACGGCTCCTGTTACAATCAAAAGCGCACTTTGTCAGCGTCTTACTCGCGCGAACCACCACCATTAAAATGACTCTTTCTAAATGAAATCAATTGACAAACTAGCTTGGATAGAATTACAAAACAAATCCATTCTTTCTACAAAAAGTTATGGAAAAGACAAATATTATATTCCAGGCGGCAAAAGAGAAATAGGAGAAACAGACCAGCAAGCATTAGCTCGAGAAATTCAAGAAGAGCTAACGGTTCATATTGACACAAACAAATTGACGTACTTTGGTGTATTTGAGGCTCAAGCACATGGACATCCAGCAGGTGTTCTGGTAAAAATGACTTGCTACTCTGGCTCGTATTCTGGCGAATTGCAAGCCAGTTCAGAAATTGAAGAAATTAGGTGGCTTAAATACGCTGACAAAGACAAAATTTCAGAAGTGGATCAATTGATTTTTGACGCATTAAAACAGCAGGATTTATTGGATTGATAACACTACTCAGCCATGACGGCGCACATGCAACGCAAGCCGCTTCAGGGTAATTCCATGATTAGATAAACTAAACTCTTTTAAATTATTGGCGCAAAGCAAGCGAGAGATTAAACATAATTAGAACAAAACAACTACATTGACCATTATCATAAATAGTCAATTAATGAACTGTAAATTTTGAAACACATTCCTAAAATCAATGCATTTTATTGGGCATTAATTATCAGTGCCAATACCATGGGAGAAAATGCAGGGGATTTAATCTCTCAAACTTTTAATTTGGGTTACGGCGGCGGAACAGTTGCCTTGCTCATTCTGTTCCTTATTGTATTAAGCATTTCCATATATTCAAAAAACCAAAAACCACTTCTATATTGGACCGTAATAACAGTAGCAAGTACATTAGGCACTACTATTTCCGACTTTCTTTCCAGAACCTTATCGGTGACTTATTTAGGGGTAACGCAGGAAACAGGATATATTTATGCCACCGTTTTGTTAGTTTTTGCATTGGCCTTCACTTTTGGCATTTGGAAATGGTATTCCAAAACAGATACGATTGAAGGTGGATTGAGTAAAAGAACTGAATTTTTATATTGGCTGGCTATTTTGACGTCCAGCACACTAGGTACAGCATTTGGTGATTTATTAGCCCACGACACGCCTTTGGGTTTTGCCGGCGGAACGTTACTTTTAGTAGGCCTACTGATGGTTGTTGTTTTACTGGTGTTCTTTACTACAGTAGCAAGAGCACTTTTATACTGGTTGGCTATCATTTTGACACACCCAATTGGCGCGACAATGGGCGACTATTTGACAAAACCAGAAGGAATGAATCTAGGAAATATAAAGGCAAGTCTGGTTTTAGTCTTTGTTTTTATTGTTGTAATTGCAACCGGTAAATTAGTTCTTAAAAAACAACCCGCATAAAAAACACATAATCATTGTGTCATAAGAAAAGATTGTACTGCAATTAGCGTACTTGTGATAACCATTTCTAAACCAAATTCATTCTCTTAATTACATTTATCTTCCCAGTGAAGTAAGAATAGTGTACTCAAAGAACTAAGAACAGAAATTAATGCCTGCTAAAATGCCAGTTCTGGAAACTCTTTTTGACAGGAAACAAAAGCAATCCTTTATTTTTTTATAATATTAATTGGTATATTTGATAAAACGAGGAAAGACGACTCTTTTTTAGACTTATCTACCCGAAGTAATCCTAAATAAGCAGCACTTTATTGGAAAAATCCAAAAACAAGGACAAGCTGATCTAAAATTTTTATCAAAAAAAAGAGTAATGAAGTTATCGAAACTATTTAAAGAATTTTACGAAAGTGAAAAAGCAAGAGGTATAATTCTACTGATTGTTACCATTATTTCTCTTTTGTTGGCTAATTCTCCCATTCAGTCGAGCTACATTGGCTTTTGGCAATTCGATGTTGGTGGACACAGTATCACCCATTGGATAAATGATGGATTGATGGCAATTTTCTTTTTACTTATTGGTTTGGAACTGGAACGCGAAATTTACAAAGGCGAACTCTCGGATATAAAAAACGCTTCTTTTCCTCTCATTGGTGCTATGGGCGGTTTTCTACTTCCTGCGGCTATTTTTCTTTTATTCAATTATGGCACAGCTACGCAATCAGGAGCAGGAATTCCCATGGCAACGGATATTGCATTTGCCATAGGAATTTTATCCTTATTAGGGAATCGAATACCCATTTCACTAAAAATATTTCTTACAGCATTAGCTGTTATAGACGATCTGATAGCAATAATAGTGATCGCTATTTTTTATACCAAAACGATCATTTGGACTAACCTATTGATCGCATTAGCGCTATTCAGTATTTTGCTTTTACTGAACCGTCTTAAAGTTAAAAATCTAATTCCCTACCTACTTGGGGGTATTGCCATGTGGTATTTTATGTATAATTCAGGGGTTCATGCTACAATTACGGGCGTTTTACTGGCTTTCGCCATACCCTTTGGTAACGGAGATAAAAATTCGACCTCCTATATTTTACAACACGTTTTACATAAGCCTGTGGCATTTATAATTTTACCTCTTTTTGCGATTGCTAATACTTGTATTGCAATAGGAGCTGATTGGCAAGATGGATTAGAAGAAGCCAACAGTATTGGAATCATTGCAGGTCTTATCATAGGAAAGCCCTTGGGTATTTTTGCTTTTGCTTTTTTGGGGGCTTCATTCGGACTTTGCAAACTTCCTGAAGACTTAAAATGGAAAAATATTATTGGCGTAGGACTTTTGGGTGGGATAGGATTTACAATGTCCATTTTTATAACCATCCTTGCTTATGAAGATGCAAACCTTATTAACAGTTCCAAAATAGCGATTATAATTGCTTCACTTACCGCAGGAATTATAGGGTTTTTATTTCTAAAGATGACCTTAAAAACACGATAGCCCGCAGTTACAAATCATCGTTATAGCAGTTAGCATGGCCTGGCTTGACATTGCCCCCTGACTTTTTATAAATTTATAACACCATTACCCCTGAAAATGTTGTGGTGTTTTTTGTTGATTCTATTTTGTGTTTTGCAGCAGTATTTCTTTCTAAAATAACAACATGAACACGACACATACCGATTGTATCATCATAGGAGCTGGCTTATCCGGAATAGGCGCTGCCTGTCATTTGTCCCGTAAAAATCCCGATAAAACCTATGTGATTTTAGAAGCAAGAGCGGAACTTGGAGGCACCTGGAGTTTGTTTAAATACCCGGGAATCCGTTCTGATTCGGATATGTATACTTTTGGATATTCCTTTAAAATATGGGAAGACCAAAAATCGTTCGCAGACGGACCTTCTATCTTGAAATACCTGAATGAAGCGGCCGACGAATATCAAGTAAGAGATCATATCCGATACCAACAAAGTGCCGTTTCGTATAACTTTGATACCAAAGAAAAATTATGGACGGTAACTACTGTAAACAGTTCCACAGCGGAACAAACAGTGTACACGTGCCAGTTTATCTTTAGCTGCAGCGGTTACTATAATTACAGCAAAGGCTACACCCCCGAATTTAAGGACCAATCGCATTTTGAAGGTCAAATAATCCATCCTCAACAATGGCCTGATAAATTAGCTGTTGCCAATAAAAAAGTGGTAGTAATTGGAAGTGGAGCCACAGCGGTTACCATCGTACCTGAACTTGCTACCGAAGGAGCTCAGGTTGTAATGTTGCAGCGATCGCCAACTTATATTGCTGCCTTGCCCAATAAAGACAAGATCGCCGCCCGATTGAAACGCCTATTCCCAAAAAAAATAGCATACAGGCTAATCCGCTACAAGAATATTTTCTACTCGATTATCTTTTTTAATCTCTGCAAGTTATTTCCAGAAGCGATGAAAAACTTCATCATCAAAGGTGCTAAAAAAGGCTTAGGTGACTTTCCAGTAGACCCTCATTTTATTCCCAACTACAACCCGTGGGAACAGCGTTTTTGCATTGCCCCAAACGGAGATTTTTTTAGAGCCATCAGGAAAGGGAAAGCGACAGTGGTTACAGACCATATCGATCGTTTCTTACCCCATGGGATTTTATTAAAATCGGGCGAGACATTAGCGGCTGATATTATCATCACGGCAACAGGACTTAATTTATTGGCCTTCGGAGGAGTGAAAATTCTGCTGGATTCAGAGCCCTTTGATGTTTCTAAATCTTTTGTTTATAAAGGCCTAATGTTAAGTGACCTGCCCAACTTCTTTATTTTTGTGGGCTATACCAATGCGTCGTGGACGTTGAAAAGTGACTTAACCAGCGAATATATTTCACGGGTTTTAAAATATTTAGACAAACACAATTACAAAGCGGTAGAAGCAAAAGTAATTGAGACCGATTTAAAACCCGTTCCACTACTTAACCTGAACTCAGGATACATAAACAGGGCAGCAAATACACTTCCTAGTCAAGGCAATAAAGCCCCATGGCGCATTTATCAAAACTATGTTTTGGATTATAAAATGCTTCGCCTAGATTCCGTTAAAGACAAACGCCTTCGCTTTTTTTAAAAAGGGAGCTGAAACAAGAGTACCAAAAAAAAGCTATGACATCACATCATAGCTTTTCTTATTTTTAAAACATACGTTAAGCAATTACTCCTTTTGTCTGAAATTTGCCTAAAACTATAACCTCAGCTGTACAAAGTTCCCTGACTCTGAATTGTCAAAAAAACTGCCTTATTTTGTATTAGCACTATTCATCATTGGCATTCCTTTGTTATCCATCATTTTCATGCTTGATTGCATGCACTCTTTACTCATCATGCCTCCTTGCTGCATCATTTGTATCATAGCAGTCATGGTTTTGCCGTCCTTCATCATTTCACCCATCATGGATTGCATCATTTCTGGATTAGCCATTGTTCCCTGCATGAAATTTTTTGTCATCACGCTGTCTTTCATCATCATTTGCATTCCGTTACCACCCATCATATTACCCATCATCATTTTATTTCCTTGCATCATGTGCATGGCCTCTGGATTACTCTGCATGTTTCCCATAAATTCTGTCATAAAATCAGGATTACTGGCAATGGCGTCAAAAATTTCAGTCCTTGATTCCGAGTTTTCAAGAATTGCTTTACTGTCCGTTTTTTGGTTACAACTGCTTAATGCTACCAAACTGATAACCGAAAAAATAATTGCTATTGTTCTCATACTATTTAATTTTAATTAATGATTACTATTTATTAATTAGCCTACTAGTAAAATTTATTTTCTTTTTCTGTATCGGTGCGCTACCGCTAATAATATCAATGCAAAAATCAATATTGAGCCCCACCAAAACCAATGCATTCCCATAAATGAGTAGCCATCCATATGCATTCCTCCATGTCCTGTATTATCCATAATTTCAAGGTATTAGTGTTAAAAAATTAATGATGGGCTTTATGATCTTCTTTCTTTTCCATTTTTTTATCCATCGATTTCATTTTACTGCTATCCATTTTTTCTGCCTTCATTTTCTCCATCATCTGCATCATTTCTGGATTATCCATCATAGATTTACACATGTCGGACATCATAGTATCATCATTTTTAGCTTTTTCCATCATGCCTTTCATCATGCCTTTCATCATTTCTGGATTATCCGCCATCATTTTCATCATTTCTGGCATCATGCTTTTCATCATTCCAGGATTTTCTTTCATCATCCCCATCATTTTAGCATGATTTTCTTTCATCATTTCCGGATTATTCTTCATCATGTCTGCCATCATGCCTTTCATCATTTCAGGATTGCCCATCATCATTTTCATCATTTCGGGCATCATGCTTTTCATCATTTCGGGATCCTCTTTCATCATCTCCATCATTTTAGCATGATTTTCTTTCATCATCATCATTTTTCCGCTTTTACTGCTCATCAACGCGCCCATCATCTCTTTTGACATCATTTCGTCATTGGCGATAGTGTTCATGATTTCGGCTCTCTTATCTGATTTTGAGAGTACTTGATTCGTTGACTGACAGGAATACAATAGTCCAATCAATCCAAATGCGAATGCAAATTTTTGTAGTGTTTTCATGGTGTTTTATTTTAAAGATTAAAAATTTTATATTAAACGTAAACTTTACTGCGCTACAACTTCAAATTTCGCAGTCGCACTGCATTTATACTATCGGAAACTGAACTAAGGCTCATCGCTAATGCGGCAATCATTAAAGAAGTCATTCAAAAGCGAGTTAAACCAATGTATTTATGACTAAATACAACAACATTTAAAACCATAACCAGATGCACGATTATAAACGAAAAAGCTATTAGTAATTCAAATTTCACATTAAGCTTATCCTTTGAGTGTGAATCGTTTTGCTCAATAGTTTTATTTTTTTAATAAACGTTCATAATTGCTAGTGGATTTAATTGTTGGATAACGTCTTTTTTATAATTGTTTTATTATTTAAAGTGTTTTAAAAACTTATTATAGCAGCACTAAACTAGCAAACCTAGGCGTTTTAATCACTTCATATATAGTCTAGTTTAACATACACGTTCTTACAGCATTTTCCCTGTCATTAGATCAATTCCTTTTGTGATCTTTATTCACTGTCGATGTCACAGGAAACAAAAAGGATGTTTTTTTTTAGAGCGATTCAATTAAACTTCCATTTTTGAAAGCAAAATGTTAAATATTTTTTCTTTTTAATAATTAACATTTAACCCAAAACCCACTCCCATATCACTATCGTAATGGGTGGTGATTCCAAGATTTTTACCTACAATATATTTTAATCCTGCCATGTATTCTTTATCAGTATTAACCATAAAGGCCGCTCGCAGTCGTTTGGAAACTGGTATATCTTCCCGCATCAACTGAAAACGAACATTCCCATCATGATACACTTCAGCTTGTGCAGTTATTAGTAGTGGCAGTGTGTAACTAAAACCTAAACTTACTTGAATACGTTTGTCTTTAGTGCTCTTTTGACCAAAAACATTTTTCTCTACTTCATTATAACCTAGCTTTCTGTATCGAGCATCAAAACCAATAAAGGGCATAAACCATTGGTTTCTTCCAATGTATCTACCTATATGTGCTTCTGATTCATAACCATGATCATCATGATATCCTAAGCGCCATTCTGTAGCAAAACTCCAACGCGCATTTTGTACCATTGCTTGCCCATCATTTCCGTTAGTAGCAAAATCATTTTCTGCCATAAAATGCAGTCCGTTACTTTCTGATTGCAACTTTTTATAGACTACTGCTTTGTTGGGTAAATAGGGGTTTGGTTGCGAATTTTCATAGCTAAACACTCTATTCATACCTGCCATCATGTGATAGAGAATGTGGCAATGAAAGAACCAGTCGCCATCAGCATTTGCTGCAAATTCAATCACATCTGTTTCCATAGGCATGATATCCAATACATTTTTTAATGGAGCGTAGTCCCCTTGTCCGTTTAACACTCTAAAATCGTGTCCATGCAAGTGCATTGGGTGACGCATCATAGAATTATTGAACAACGTGATGCGAACAATTTCTCCTTTTTTAATTAAAATTTTATCTACTTCTGAAAGTACTTTATTATCCATACTCCACACATACCGATTCATATTCCCTGTTAATTCGAACCGTATTTCTCGAACAGGAGCGTTTTTGTCAAGTGTAGTATTCGTAGGAGATTTTAGCATTCCATAATTCAAGGTAGTGATATCGCTATTCATTACATGTTTTGAATGGTCCATTCCAGCATCCATTTTCATTGGCTCTTTGTCCGATTTAGAATGGTCCATTCCAGCATCCATTTTCATTGGCTCTTTGTCTGATTTAGAATGGTCCATTCCAGCATCCATTTTCATTGACTTCTTGTCTGCAACCCCAACTATTTCTGGATACATCACCGTATTCATATCCATTTTTTGCATAGACATGTCCATTCCCATGTCATTCATAGTTCCGTCCATATTCATCATGTTATTCATCATCTTCATGCCTTCAAAATATTTTAGTTTTGGCATTGGACTAATTAATTGTTTAATCCCTTGACCAATATAAATTGATGCTGATTTAGTTCTGTCTTCAGGCGTAGCTGAAAATTCATACGAAGCATTTCCAGCAGGAATTGTAACAATGACATCATAAGTCTCAGAAACGCCAATGATTAATCGATCCACTTCTAAAGGTTCGACATCATTGCCATCATTAGCCACTACAGTCATTTTTCCACCGGCATAGTTTAACCAAAAATAAGATGAGGCGCCACCATTAGAAATTCGTAAACGTACTTTATCACCTGCTTTAAATTGCGAAAGTTGACTTTCATTCTGTCCGTTTATTAAAAATTTATCGTAGTAGATATCACTTACATCCATGGCCAACATTCGTTTCCATTCGTTGGTTAATTTGGTTTGGAAATGTCCTGCCTTAATTGCTTCGGCATAACTTTGCGTGGTTCCTTTTTTAATAGCAAACCAATCGGAAGCATTGTGCAACATCCGATGCACATTCTCCGGTTTATAATCGGTCCATTCGCTTAAAATTACCGGGATTTGCGGAATATCATCTATTCCATTTCTAAAGGTTGGATCATCTGATTTTTTATTTAAAATCATAGAACCGTACATTCCTATTTGCTCTTGCAAACCACTATGGCTGTGGTACCAGTGTGTTCCTGATTGAATTATTGGAAATTTATACACAAATTCCGCTCCTGGTTCAATAGGCATTTGCGTCAAAAAAGGCACACCATCTTCTTTATTAGGCAACATCAAACCATGCCAGTGTAAAGAGGTCGACTCTTTCAGATGATTGTAAACATGAATTTCGGCAGTATCACCTTCAGTAAAAGTTAATGTAGGCATAGGAATTTGTCCATTTACCGCAATAGCTCTTTTTTCTTTGCCTGAAAAATTGACAATCGTATCGCGAACATGTAGGTCGTAGCGAATTGTTCTTGGCGGCGCACTTTTAACTACTTTTTTAACAATCCCTTCTTTGACCGTCGTATTTGTTCCAGAAACAGTAGCATGATTACCATGAATAGCATCCGTTGCTGCTTTAGACTCAACAGTCTTTGCTTTTACTGATACCGCTGCTTTTAGTAGTGGTTTTGCCGCCTGCTTTTTTCGCACCGATTTTTTTACCGGTTTTGCTTTCTCTTTGATTAAATCCATCCCACATTTAGGACATTTACCAGGTTCCTTCGCATGTATTTCTGGGTGCATAACACAAGTATAAGTTGTGGGCTGTTCTTGCTGTTCCTTTACACTTTTTGATACATTAACATACTGTGCTTGCGCAACAGAATAAAAAATCAATAGGAACATTGCTATTATTATTCTTCTCATTTTGATAATTCTATGGGATACTAATTATTTTATTTTTCTGAACTAACTGAAGATTATTGGTGCAAAAGCAACAAATACCAATACTGAAACGTACCAATATAGTTGCATTTCACCGCTATCATCAGAGGCATCATGATTCATCATTGATACTAAAAGCTACTGTTGCGCTTTAGGATTTTCTTTTTTTCCATTTTTTTTCTATCGTTTTCATTTTACTCTTTTCCATTTTTTCTTTTATTGAACATTTCTGCATTATCCACCATCGATTTGCACATTCCGCACATCATCTTATTATCAATCTTTAGCTTTCTCCAACATTTCTGATATTATATTTTTGATCATTTCTAAATTATCTTGCATCATTTTGATCCTTCCTGACATCATACTTTCATCATAGTCATCATTTTGGCATGATTCGCCTTGACCATTATCATTTCCATTTCCTGCTTCATCATTTTACCCTTTTGCGACTCATTAGTATTCCCATCATATCTTTGGACATACTATTGTCATTTGCAATTTCATTCCATATTCCCAATCTCTTGTATGATTTTGAAAGAACCTGATGCGTTGATTGAAAAGAATAAAAAAGACCAACTAGGCAAAGCACTAACGTTACTTTTAAAGCGGTCTTCATGATTTTCCTAAAATTATAACCGTTTTATATTTCCATTATATAAGCTATAATTTCCTTATTTTGAGCACAAACTACTGCTGTCATTTTGTTTTTTTTCGTACAATTTCAACAGAACAATTGGCATGTAATGCTACAGATTGTGAGACCGACCCTAATAAAAAACGATCAATCATACCATAACCGTGCGATCCAAGGACAATTAAATCTGCGTCAAACTTTTCGGCCTCTTCAACAATAATAGTTTTGGCCACCCCTTCTATTATTGAAGTTACAATTGAAAGTTCTGGTTTTTTATTTCTAATAATTTTTAAAGCTTCAGCAACAGCATTATCTGCGAATTTTGATGAATTTATCTCTTCATCGTCGTAATGTTCAGTCAGCACACCCATAGGAGCCAAGTTCATTAATTTTGTTCCTTCATAAACTGAAATGATTTTCACTGTGGTATTGGAAGGCAAAGGCCTACTTGCAAACTCCTTAATCATTGCTAGACTAAAAGGAGAACCGTCGGTGGCTAAAATTATTTTCATTTGACTAATTTTTTAATTAATTATTTACAATCAGATCGTTACAAAGTAATACTAAAATATAAAGTTAACCTTTTGGCAACAGAATCAGCTGCGATTTGATACAATTATACCGATTGCAAAATCATTTCAATTTTACAAAAAATAAATTTAACTCCTTTTTTAGAGCTTCAAATTTCGCAGTCGCAATGCATTTGCAATAACAGAAACCGAACTGAAGCTCATCGCTAACGCTGCTATCATTGGCGATAGCAAAAGACCGAAAAAAGGATACAAAACCCCCGCTGCAATTGGAATTCCGAGTACATTATAAAAGAAAGCAAAAAATAAATTCTGATTGATATTTTTCATCACGGCATGACTCAATTCTTTAGCCTTGACAATCCCTTGCAAATCTCCTTTGACCAGGGTTATTTTGGCGCTTTCTATTGCTACATCGGTTCCGGTTCCCATCGCAATACCAATGTCGGCTTGCGCCAATGCTGGAGCATCATTAATTCCGTCTCCTGCCATAGCCACAATTTTGCCTTGGTCTTGCAACCTTTTAATTTCCTTTAATTTATCCTCTGGCAAACAACCCGCTATAAACGAACTCAAATGCAATTCGTCCGCGACTGCTTTGGCGGTGTTCTCATTGTCGCCCGTAAGCATAATCACTTCGATTCCCTGACTCATTAATTCCTTTATTGCTGCCACGCTCGTACTTTTTATCGCATCTGTTATTGCTACATAACCCAAAACCTGATTGTCTACCGAAATATAAGACACTGTTTTTCCTAGTTTCTGCTCGGCTACTATTTTAGCTGTTAAATCATCTGAAGTTTTTGAATTGTTTTGCTCCATCAATTTTACATTTCCAAGTGCAATTTTTTTACCATTTACGGTTCCAACCACTCCTTTTCCAGTAATGGATTCAAAATCTTTCGCTTCCAATAAAGTAACCTTTTTCGCTTTCGCAAAATTGACTACGGCTTGCGCCAAAGGATGCTCACTATACTGATTCAACGAAGCAATCATTTGCAACAAATCGTCCTCTTTATTTTCAGTCGAAAATACCTTTTCTACAGAAGGTTTTCCTTCGGTAATTGTTCCCGTTTTATCAGTAATTAGAACATTTACCTTATTCATATTTTCTAAGGCTTCCGCATTTTTTATCAAAACCCCAGATTGTGCTCCTTTACCCACTCCTACCATAACTGACATGGGTGTTGCTAATCCCAATGCACAAGGACAAGCGATAATCAAAACCGCAATCGCATTAATAAATCCATAAACGATTGCTGGCTCGGGGCCAAATTGTGCCCAAACAAAAAAGGTAATTACTGAAACGCCCACTACTATTGGCACAAAATACTTCGCTATTCTGTCTGCCAATTTCTGTATTGGTGCTCTGGAGCGGCTGGCTGAATTTACCATTTGTACAATTTGCGAAAGCAAAGTTTCTGAACCAATTTTTTCAGCAAGCATCACAAAAGATTTGTTCCCGTTAATTGTACCTGCAATAACTGCATCGTCTGCTTTTTTATCCAAAGGAATGGGTTCACCCGAAATCATGGATTCATCGATGGTGGTTTCCCCGTCGGTAATTTTTCCGTCAACAGGAATTTTTTCACCTGGTTTCACCCGAAGCAAATCACCCTTTTTGATATCATGAACAGAAATGACTTTATCGCTTCCGTCAATGACCAAAGTGGCCACCGTGGGTGCTAATTTCAATAATTCTTTTATGGCACCACTGGTTCTGCTGTGTGCTTTTGCTTCTAACAGCTGACCTAGCAAAACCAAGGTTAGTATTACCGTTGTTGCTTCAAAATACAGATGCACCGTTCCGCCTTCCGTTTTGAATTCATTTGGAAAGTATTCCGGAAAAAATAAGCCAAACAGGCTAAATAGAAAAGCTACCCCGGAACCAATTCCGATCAGGGTAAACATATTTAAGTTCCAAGTAATAACCGACTTCCAGGCTCGTACAAAAAACATCCAAGTAGCATAAAAAACAACCGGAAGCGACATGGCAAATTGTACCCAATTCCAACTCGAAGTGTCCATTATTTTCAGCAGCGGATTATTGGGTATCATATCTGACATTGCAATTATAAAAATAGGCAACGTAAAAACAACGGCTATTTTCATTTTACGAACTAAGTCAAGATACGTCTTATTGTCTTCGCTTTCGCTAGGCTCCATAGGTACTAAATCCATTCCGCATATCGGACAAGAACCCGGCCCTTCTTGGATTATTTCAGGATGCATGGGACAGGTGTACATTGTTTTCGTCGGAATTAAATCGGGTGCTTTTACCAAGTCCATTCCGCAAACAGGACAATCACCTGCTTTATCATATACTTTCTCCCCTTCGCAATGCATGGGACAATAATATTTTCCTGCCGCATTAGAAGGAATGCTTGTTTCCTCTTTATGATGTTGATGACTGCCTATCTCCTGTTGATGTGTTGGAGTACCACAGCAAGATTTTGCTACTGGCTCTTCCACCTTTTTATCAGCTGCAGCATTGGTTGAACTCAATTCAGGTTCTTTTAAAAAATGCATTCCGCAAACGGGACAATCTCCCGCTTTGTCGTACACTTTATCACCTTCGCAATGCATAGGGCAATAATATTTTCCTGCCGCATTATTTGATATGCTGGTTATGTCTTTAGGATGTTGGTGACTGTCTTTGTTTTGTTGATCTTTTGTAGTACCGCAGCAAGATTTCGCTACTGGCTCTTCCACTTTTTCATCAGCTACAGCATTGGTTGAACTCAATTCAGGTTCTTTTACCAAATCCATTCCACAAACGGGACAATCTCCCGCTTTATCATATACTTTATCACCTTCGCAATGCATAGGGCAATAATATTTTCCTGCCGCATTCTCGGATATGCCGGCTATGTCTTTATGATGTTGGTGACTGTCTTTGTTTTGTTGATCTTTTGTAGTACCGCAGCAAGATTTCGCAGCTGGTTCCTCTGTACTTTTTTCTGTAGTTTTTTCTTCAACAGCTACCAGCTGGCTCATCTCAATAGAATAATTTCCGGCAGCGGTTAAAGCTTCTTGCAACTGTGTAGTAGGAATGTGTTTATCCATTGTGATGGTAGCTATTGGGGGCTCTAACGAAACAATAGCCTCTACCCCTTTAATAGCATTCAGTGTTTTCTCCACTTTACCGCGACAACCATCGCAACTCATTCCGGTAATGATATAGGTATGTTTCATTTCTTTGCAGTTTTAAATTAACAGTACAAATATCCGTAGGATTCTACTTTATGTTGTTACACAATTCTGAATTACCTTTGTAAGATTACAAATCGTCAATCTGTTTTCTCATTTTATCTTTCAATTGCTTGAAATGGGTCGGGGTAAAACCAGTAGTCTTTTTAAATTGATTGCTTAAATGCGCTACATTACTATAATTGAGCTGAACTGCGATTTCACTTAACGTCATTTCGTTATAGATTAATAGTTCTTTTGCCCGTTCAATTTTTTGAGTAATAAAATAATGTTCGATTGTTGCTCCTTCTTTTTCTGAAAAAAGCTTACTCAAAATACTGTAATCTTGCCTTAAATCGGCGGCTAAATAATTGGACAAATTACTTTTCAGCTGTTCCTTTTTATAATGGACCAAGTCGATTATTAAATTCTTAATCCTTTCGACAGTCTTATTTTCCTTATCATCTAACAGTTCAAAACCGAGTGAACTCAGGTTCTGTGACAGCAGTTGTATTTGACTTTCGTCCAAATCAGTTGCAATTTCTACTTTCCCTAATTGCATTGCAATAATAGAAAGCCCCATTTTTTCCAACTCTGCCGACACCGCCATTTCGCAACGGCCACAAACCATGTTTTTTATATAAATTTTCACTTTATTATTTTTTGCTTTCGAGACGAATAATCATTTCATTCATTTGCTTAATTTCTCTTTCTTGAGCAGCAATTATATCTTCAGCTAATTTTTTAGCTTCTGGATCTTTAAAATCTACATTACTACTAGTCATAATGGCTGATGAATGATGAGGAATCATCGCTTTCATATATTGTATATCTCTAATAAAGGTTTGTGTCCTTAATAGAAAAAGTGTTCCTAGAAATGTAGTAGCGGCAAAGACTATTATCATTACATTGACTTTATTGTTTGGATACATTTTCCACATTAATAGTAACATTGTAATTGCCATTGCTGCAATCATTAAAGTAGTCATGTAAAAGCGAGTTATACTATTATAGATGTGACTGAATTCAGCAACATTTAAAAACATAACTAAATACATAACGACAAATGAAACCGCCATTATTAAGGCAAATTTTACATAAGGATTAGTTTTTAAGTGTGTGTTATTTTCTTCCATGATTCTATTTTAATTAGAGTTTTTGATCGTTAATCAATTTAACTTTCGGGTAACGTCCTTTTTATAATTATTTTATTATCAAAAATGCTTTTAAAGCCCATCATAACAGAACTAAGTTAGCTTTTTTTAACATTTTAACCTATTAATAAACAGTTTATTACACATTACATCTTCATCCCCGCCATGGGATCACTTCCTTTGCGGAATATATACTCACTGTTAATGGCATAAGCACCGCTAACAACGACTTTTTTCGTACTATCTAAATCCGATTTGATTTCGATCATTCCATTGGCTTCCACCCCGGTTTCAACCATCACGTTTTCAAAAATACCATGACTTTTTTCAACCCATATATACGTGGCATTTTCATCCCTAATAACAGCATCTGTTGGAATAAATAATCCTTTCTTATTAGATTGAGTTAATTTAGCTACTGCCTGCATTCCTGGTTTTAAAAACAAATTCGGGTTGGCAATTTCCATTCGAATTAATAGCAATCTAGAATCTGGATTAATCTCCGGATTAATAAATGAAATTTTAGCTTTCACTTCTTTAGTAGGATAATCTGTAAAAGAAACCCTAGCACTTTGTCCAATTTTTAATGATTTTGCATAGTTCACGTTTACTTGCGTTTCAAGCCAAAGCGTACTTAAGGCAGCCAACTTAATTATTGCGCCGCCTTCCATGATATAACTACCTTCTGTAGCGGCTATCTCCGAAATATATCCGCTATATGTACTATAAAAAGTAGTGTATGGTGATATTTGGGCATTGTCTTTAATACTCTCAATTTGTGCATTCGACAAACCATAGAACAACAACTTTTGCTTTGCAGCTTGCAACATGTTTTTGGCATTTTTCCCAAAATCACCAGGCATAGTCAATTGTTTAGATGCTGCAAAATAATCCTGTTTAGCAATGGCTATATCTTCGCTGTACAACTGGTAAATGGCTTGATTTTTATTAACATAATCACCCGTAGTTTTAAAATATAATTTCTCAATTCGACCCATCGCTCTTGCTGAAATGGTTTTGATTTGTTCCTGATTAATTGTCAAAACGCCCGTATAGTTTTCTTTCAGACTACTATTTGTTTCCTCTATATTTTGAGTGCTTATATTTCCCAGTTTTATTTGTTGATCGCTTAGGGCAATTTCATTAGAGGCCGAATTGTCTTTTTTCATTGGGGTCAAATCCATATGACAAATAGGACATTTCCCAGGCTTGTCTTCCTTTATTTGAGGATCCATGGAACAGGTGTATAATATACTTTCTCCATCCTGATGCGCGCTATGATCTTCCTTATTTTTAGTATTACATCCCATTACGACAACAAATGTCAGGAACAGGAAACTGAATTTTTTTATCTTTTGCATAATTATTCTGTTTTAATAAAGCTTTCGCTGTCCATTAAATATTGTGCATTGTCAGCAATTGCCTCATTTACATCAAGCCCTTCGATGACCTGAACAAAATCATTGATTTCAATTCCTGTTTTTATTTCTTTTACTTTAAAACCATTCTCCATTTTAATAAAAACCACTTTTTTACTGCCGATGCTAACTAATGCTTGCTTACGAACCCAAATTCCTTGTATAGGATTTGTTGCGACAATCCCTTGAAGTCGCAAGCCTATTGGGAATTTCAGATTGTTATTATTTAAATACACTCGAATCCTGTTCGTCTTATCAGTTGCGCTGAACTGAGTTTCTATAAAATTAACTTTGGCCTTTATAAAATCATTCTCCTCTAATTCTGATGAAAACCGAATGGGTTGATTGATTTTTATCAAACTGCTTTGTCCCTGCATCACATTGAAAACACCCCATACTTTATCGGTATTTACTAATTTAAAGACCACTTCATTCTGTTTAATATAATCCCCTTCCTTCAGTGTTAAAGAGGTCGTTGTGGTCGTGTTGTTTTGCATAGATCCTTCGGCAGCAGTCGTCATACTTTCAGTTCCTTGAACTATTCCATTGGTGGGACTATAAATAGTGATCACAGGATTTGTTCTTTTGGCTGCAGCCAATGAATTAATCTGATTTAAAGTCATTCCATAAAGCAGTAATTTCTGTTTCGAAGCCTTTATTATGGATGCGTTTTCAGCATCATTGGTAATTAAATAGATGAAATTTTGCTGTGCTGTCAATAATTCCGGACTATACAAATCAAAAAGTCTTTGTCCCTTATTTACTTTTTGGTATTTATAATTCACATACATTTTTTCGATTCGGCCACTTATCCTTGCTGCAATATTTACCGATGAATTAGGATCATAAGCTACAATTCCAGGCAGCTTTATTTCACTACTAATAGCGGTGTCTTTTGCTGTTGTGGTTTGAAATTCTCCCACCACGAAGCTATCTGTTGGTCGTAATAGATGGTCAATCGAACTGCTTTCCGTCGGTTGTCCCTCGGTCACTTTTTTTATCAAAGTCATTCCGCAAATCGGGCAATTCCCTGGTTCGTCCCTAATAATTTCAGGATGCATCGAACAGGTATATACCTCCGCCTGATGCTCGTGATCTCCTTGACTATTGAATTTATCTACGCCATAATAGACTCCAAATCCAACCACTAAAACGGCAATAGTTATTAAACTATATTTTACATATTTGTTCATACTTATTTCGTTTCCAGTTGTTTTTCAATCTCTACCTGAGTACTCAATATGGCCTGCAGCTTGTCTAATTTTTCTATTTGAGCCATATTCAATGCTTCCCACGCATCCAATACCAAAAATAAATCTCCCGTGTTATTTTGCCAAGCTATTATGGAGGTGTCATAATTTCTCCGCAGTGCCGGAATAATACTTTTGTCGGCAATTTCATATTGCTTTTTCAGGTTAGTCAACTCCGTTTGCATCCCTGAAATCATTCCTGTTGCTTCGTTGAGGATCATTTGTTTTTGCCAATCCAAACTTTCATTTTTTAACTTAAAACTGTTGATGTTCGCCTTATTCATTTTTGATGACCAAGGCATGGGAATTGCAATCATTCCCATCAAAGAAAATTGTTGCGGACCATTTCCGAAGGCAAACATGTGATCATACTTCACACCAAACTCGGGTAACAATTTTGCTTTCTCGGTTTCTATTTTCAACTGATTTAAAGCAATCGTTTTCTCAATAGCTCTTACATCGCTTCGGTTTTCAGAAAGCGACACCGTATCCGATTTCATAAAATTATACTCCTTTAAAGCATAAGTAGGATCGATTTCAAAAACAGTATTTTTGTCTCTTGCCATCAAAGTATTCAGCGTAATTTTCTTTTGCAAAATCTCATTTTTCAGCATTACGACCATGCTTTCTAAAGCGCTATATTGTGACTTTGCCTTATAATAAGTAGGCAATTTGTCCATATTATATTGATAGCGTATCTCCATGCTTTTGATTATATACTCTAAAAGCAATAAATTATCATTGGCTATTTTTATTTTTTTATCCAATACAATCCATTGGTAATAATTCATTTTTGCTAACGCATTCAACTGATTCACGGTATAATTTTTATTTTCTGCCTCTACCGAAGACATGGCATTCATGTAATTAGAATCGGCTTTTAGCCTTGAAGCGTTAGGAATCATTTGTGTAACACCTATCATATATGCACCCATACCAGGATTCATTTCGTCTCCCTTCCACATTTTAGTGTTATAAGGAGTCATAAACAAGCCCGTGTTCACTTGAGGTGCCATCCAACTATTTGCCCCTTTTGCCGCTGCATCCATGCTCTGTATATCGGCATCGTACATTTTTAATTGCGGATTATTCGTTTTAACGGTGGTCAAAACAGCATCCAACGAAAGTGTTTGCGCTACTGCAACAGTGGCGTTTAACAGCAAACAACTGATTATGATATAATATTTAATGTGTCGCATCGATAAGATCTATTTTGCCTTTTGTTTTTAATTCACGTTGTTTTGTCCATTCAAAAACAATAGGGGTTACTAATAATACATATATAACAGAGGTGATTGTTCCTCCAATAAGCGGAACCGTAATGGGAATCATCACATCAGCGCCCGTTCCTGTTGCCCAAAGAATGGGTACTAATCCAAATAGAGAAACCGACACCGTCATTAATTTTGGTCTCAGCCTTTTTGCCGAACCATCGATAATGTACTCTCTTAAAATAGCCGTAGTAATTGTCTCACTATTATTACCATATTTTGCAACCATTTTATTCATGGCCTCATTCAGGTAAATAGTCATTATCATCGCCGTTTCTATTGCCATCCCAAACAGTGCGATGAAACCTACTGCCACGGCAACGGATAAATTAATTCCATAAAAATAAACCATAAAAATCCCTCCTATTAAAGCAAAAGGAACCGTTATCATCGTTATCAAAGCTTCCTTCATCGAGTTATAGGTAAAATACAAAATCAGGAATATGATAAGAACAACGATAGGCAATATCAGTGATAATGTTTTGTTGGCTCTAATTTGATTTTCCCATTGTCCGCTCCATTCGACATAATAACCTTTTGGCAGTTTCGTCATCATAGTATTGAGTTTATCTTGTGCCTCCTCTACCGTACTCCCTAAATCACGTTCCCTAACATTAAACAAAACACTCCCACGAAGCATGGCGTTTTCGCTGTTTATCATTGGCGGCCCATCACTTATTTTTATATCAGCGACAGCATCTAATGGTATTGGTCCGTATTCCATTGTTTGCACTTGCAATTTTTTCAACGACTCAATACTATTTCTGTATTCCTGCGCATATCTCGCATTCACAGAAAAGCGTTGTCTCCCTTCGATAGTGGTCGTCAATGTCATTCCTCCAATTGCCGCTTCAACAACATTATTCACATCATCAATCGTCAGACCGTATCTACCAATTGCTTCTCGCTTTGCTTCAATGTCGATATACTTCCCACCGGTTATTGGTTCGGCATATAAATCTTTCACTCCTTCGGTTCCTTCTAATGTCTTTTTAATTTTTTGTGCCAAAGCTTCTATGGTATCCAAACTAGCTCCATAAATTTTCACCCCAACGTCTGTTCTGATTCCCGTCGAAAGCATATTTATTCGATTAATAATAGGCTGTGTAAAACCATTGGTTACCCCAGGTATTTGCAGTTTATTATTTATTTCATCGATGATATCACTTTTCGTTTTACCCGCTCTCCATTCGTTATGAGGTTTAAGCAAAATAATCGTTTCAACCATACTTATAGGACTATTGTCCGTTGCCGTATTGGCTCTTCCCGCTTTTCCCAAAACATGAGTGACCTCGGGAATTGATTTTATTATTTTGTCCTGAACCTGCAATATTCTTTTCACTTCAGAATTAGAAACATCGGGTAAGGTTACAGGCATAAACAGAATCGAACCTTCATCTAAAGGTGGCATAAACTCGGAGCCGAGCTGCGTAAACATCAACCCTCCTATTACTAAAGCAATGCAGTTTACCACCAAAACACTTTTTCTCCATTTTAAACAAAAAACTAGAATTGGAGTATACCAACTTTCCAGTTTTCTATTGATTGGATTTTTATTCTCCGGACGTAATTTTCCCTTTAGCAAGTAACTGATTAACACTGGAGTCAGTGTAATGGCTAAAAACGCATCTACGATCAGTATAAATGATTTCGTCCAAGCCAATGGACTGAATAGTTTTCCTTCCATTCCCGTTAGCAGAAAAACGGGCAAAAAAGAAGCAATCACAATCAGTGTCGAATAAAAAACTCCCGGGCCAACGAGCTTAGAGGAAGATTCAATTAACTTCATTCGTTCATCAGCCAACAATGGATCGTGTTCTTTTTTAAATATTTTTTTAAATAACTTTTTCATCGTTGATTATTGATTATTATCCATTTCTTCTTGTTTCTCAGAGATGGTTCTATAGGCATTTTCGACCATGACAATTCCATCATCAACCACAACACCAATAGCTAGGGCTATCCCCGTGAGCGACATAATATTGGATGAAATCCCAAAAGCTTGGAGCAAAATAAATCCTATAGCAACAGATATTGGTAACTGTATCAGAATAATCACTGCACTTCTCCAATGGAAAAGAAAAAGAAGAATCACTATTGACACCGCAATCATTTCTTCGATTAAAGTTCCTTTAACAGATTCAATCGCTTTTTCAATTAGTTCGCTTCGGTCATAAGACGTTTTGAAGGAGACCCCTTCCGGCAATCCTTTTTCGACTTCTTTCATTTTCAGTTTTACTGCTTTGATAACCTTATCAGCATTTTCGCCGTAACGCATCACCACAATTCCTCCCACTACTTCACCTTCTCCATTCGCATCAAAAATACCCAGACGTAAATCTCCGCCCATTTGAACGGAACCGATATCTTTTACTCTTACGGGAACGGAATTATAATTTTTGATGGCAATTTCTTCCACATCTTTGATGTTTTTTATGTAGCCAAGCCCTCTAACGATATAAGCCATGTTGCTCATTTCAAATTTCCGCCCTCCAACATCATTATTGCTTGTCTTTACGGCTTTCATCACTTCCATCATACTAACATTATAGTACTGCATTTTCAAAGGATCTAAAACCAATTGATATTGTTTTTCAAAACCTCCAAAGGAAGCGACCTCAGCCACACCCGGAACGGTTTGTAAAGCAAATTTCACATACCAATCCTGCAACGCTCTTTGCTCACCTAGATCCATTCCATTGGTTTCCAAATGATACCAAAATATATGACCTACACCGGTACCATCAGGCCCTAAAGTGGGAACTACATTTTGTGGCAACAATCGTTGTGCATAATTTAATCGTTCCAGCACACGGGTTCTTGCCCAATAAGGATCTACGTTATCTTCAAAAATGATATAGATAAAACTCATTCCAAACATGGAAGAAGCTCGGATATTCTTGATTTTCGGGATTCCCTGTAAATTGGAAACCAAAGGATAGGTTACCTGATCTTCAATTACCTGCGGGCTTCTGCCCATCCACTCCGTGAAAACAATAACCTGATTTTCTGATAAATCAGGAATGGCATCGATGGGATTTTGCTGCACACTATAAATCCCCCAACCAAATAAGCAGGCGGAAACGAGCAATACAATCACTCGGTTTTTTAGTGAGAATGATATTAATTTTTCTACCATTAGGATTAATTATTTGCTGAAATACTGTCTTTCGTTTCTTCGATCCAATTGAGCAGTATCGCTTTACTCTCGCTAGTGAGTACGGCATTTTTATGCATCATGGTATAAGAAGCCAAAGGCATTTCATCTGATTTTATTTGTTTGATCATTCGATCTAATTTGCTTTGTTGTTTCCGTTTGGAATAAGTGCCAAATTCACTGAAATTCAAATTTTCTTTCCCTTCGTTAATATGACTATCCATAAAAATTCGTACAGGCTGAACATAGGAGTACCAAGGATACTTGGTGTTATTACTGTGACAGTCAAAACAAGAAGTTTGTAGAATGCCTTGAACTTTAGCAGGAACCTTGTACAATTTTGTGAAATGCATAGGTGAAACCTGCCCATACTCTACGTTACGGGCGGGTTGATACAGTTGCATCAACAAAAAAAGGACTACACTTAAGATAGCCCCTTTTTTTATGATTGGTTTCATTTACAATTCTTTTTCTACTCTCCCACATGTCAACATTTCAGCGCCGTAATATGGATTTTTGATCTCTTTCGAGTCACTTATCCAATAGCCACTTTTTCCCTGATCATACATTGGACAGTACTCTTGATATAACTTTTTATTTGTTCCAAAAGTTTTTATCATATCATTTATGTCTCTACTCAAAAGAGCAAAATGTTCTCTTTGATGCTCTATTTTTCCAGCGTTGTCAGCAATATGTTCGGCGTGTTCTTTGGCATCATCTGCAATTTCAATATATTCCTTTTTCAATTTTGCATCGATTGAAGTAGTGTTTGCTGCATTGAAGGTTGCTAATAACGCCTTAGCAGCAGCGGCTGCTCCATTTGAATCGTCGTTTACAAGCGCATTTTTAACTTTTAAATAATCATTTACATTTGCATCTACAGTTACAGAAAAGGGAGTTACTGCACCCTTTTCTGTTTTTACTTCCTCAGAAACAGCTTCCGTTTTAACTACTGACTCCGTTAATTCCATACCGCATTTAGAACAAGTATCCCCTTGCTTTCCAGTAACTTCAGGATGCATTGGACATGAGTATAATTGCGATGTACTTTGTGTAGTTTCTGGCTTCACGGACTCATCTGGCTTATTTTTTTGATTACAGCTTACTACTACAATTGCCATTAGAACTGTTGAAAGAATTATTTTTTTCATTTTTATTTGATTTTTCATTTTGATTAAATTTTGATTTAGGTTTTCAACCTTACTATTTTGTAATATTAAAAAAAGTATACTCCAGATTCAAATAAATCCCATTTGGTGCAGATCGAAGCATGGAACTATACAATTCATGCCTATAGGCAATATCGATTCGTGCCTGACTTTGGATAATGAATTGAATCGCTGGTACGGCATCTAAATATGATTTCCCGTTTTCATTAATCGTTTGTCCTATAAATTCTACCATAAGGTTAATATTTGTTTGTTTAAAATTGGTATATTTTTTAGGATACATTAATTTTCCAAAAGACAAACTGTAATTGGTCGCATTGTCTCCCTGCATGGACGGATAAGGATAATTAGGTTTGTTATCTAAAGCCTTTTCAAAACTAACAGACGAACTAATGGCTACTTTTTTGATTAATTTAGTAGCAACAATTCCAGTTTCAAATCCAGTATTGTGTCCCATTATTTCAATTGTTTCCTGATGAATATCGGCATTATTGAAACTGTATCTCCCAAAAGCAGCCAGACGAAAATGACTGTTCATGTCATCCGTTGAAAAAAAACGATATTTAGCGTAAAGACTACCACCTTCTGTAACTAATTGTGAATTTCTATTGCTCACAAAAATTGATGTTCTAAGCATCAAATTCTTATTGGCACCCCAAGTTATTTCGGGCATGAGATGGTAGCTGTACCCAGACTTCATTTGTTCCTTAAAAATAGATTGTCCTAAACGAATCCCTAATGAACCAGCAGGAACATTACTTGCAGGATCCGTAACAACAAAAAGTTCTTGAGCAGCTAATCCTTGCAGGAGAAAAAATATGCAAATAATTGACAATTTTCTCATTAAATTATAATTTTAATATGATAATCGTCTTCGTTATCTAATGGATATGATACTACTTTAGAAAACGTTTTGAGTAGTTTTTTATGCTCTTTTTGGGTTACATATCCTTTGTCATATATTTTTAATTTTGTTGATCCAGTACTATCGTTAAGCCCTTCATTCAATAAAATAAAAGTTGAACCATTTAAGGAAATCGTTTTATCACTTGCGGATTTTAGTTTTTCTGTAGGTAGAGTGATTACTAAAGATCCAATAAAGAAACCTGCTTTTTCAACCCCTTCTTTTAGTACTCTAGGCATTACTTTACTGTCCTTTTTAAAGTAAACAATGAACGTATTAGTATTCAAGTCAGTGCTTACACTATCCACACCTACTGTTGCTTTCAGCTGTTTGTTTATAGCATTAGAACACATAGAACATGTTAAACCGGTAGCGATTATTTCTACTTTTGAGATTTGGGAGTAGGATTTTACACTTGCTATCAAAACCAAGCAGGCAATCAGAATGAATTTTAAATTTATATTTTTCATTTTACTTTATTTTTTAATTTGCATTATTATTTCTTCCACAGTTGGATTGATGGCTACTAATGTCCCTGAAGTATCAAATAAATAAGAATTAGGCAATTCTTCCACTCCAAAAAGCACTGCTGATTTTGCATCAAAGCCTTTGGGGTCTATTAATTGTTGGTACGCTAATTTATCTTTTTGAATGGCGTTCCTCCATTTTGTTTGATCCGTGTCGAGGGCTATTCCAACAATTTCAAAGTTCTCCTCTTTATATTGATTGTATAATGGAGCCAACTTTCTATTAGCCAGCCTGCATGGTGCGCACCAAGAAGCCCAAAAATCAATTAATACTGTTTTCCCTTTTAAAGAGGCCAGATTAACGGTTGTCTCTTCGTTGCTTTTAAGTTGGAAATCAGGTAAATTAGCTCCAACTTTCATTTGTGAATGGGCAGCTGAAAAACTAAGTATTAAACTGAAAACCAGGATTATTTTTTTCATTTTTGTATTCTTTTTAAATACTTATTGAATCGTTTCAACGGTTTTACCACACGTCATCATTTGAGATCCGTAATATGGATTTTTTACTGCATTTTCTTTGCTCAACCAGTTCGCACCTTTACCGCCGTTTGCCATTGGACAAAACTGAAGATAGACTGGTGTTTCATATTTAGCCACTTTAATCAATTCGTACATTGATTTTGAGAAAGGAATAAAAAATTCTCTTTGTTTTTTTATGTCTTGCGTTGCCGCAATTTCTTTGGCACCAGACATTAAACCTTTCATTTCTTTCATCCAAACCATGTGAACATCCATCGCAAGCTCGTCCATCTTAACAGCATCTGCAGCCGTCAGAAAGTCTTTAGCGATAATGGATGCCGCTTTTCCATCTGTTTTTACCAAAGCATCTTTCAACAAGAAATAAGTATCGAACACAACTTTTAAAGGTGTGTCTACTTGATCTTTTACAACTGTATTTTCAGTGTGATTGGCATGATTTGAATGATTTTCTGCAGCTACTGTTTCCATTTTCATTTCTGTAGGAAGAGCTACCTTAGCTTGTCTTTCATATTGGCAGCAGCCATGTAAGGCGTCGTAAACATCATCTGGAGCAAGAAATTTATCGCTGTCGTAACCCGCTAAAGCAACCCTTTTTAAGATTTCGTCCTGACTCGTTTTAGTAGAATCATACGTTAGTGTTGCCATTTTTGTGTCCTTGTTCCACGCTACCTTTGCCACTTTCTTTAAAGTTCCAGCAGTTTCGATAGTGCTTTTACACATGTCACAGTTTCCATATATTTTAACGGTTTCTGTTTTACTGTTTTTAATTTGCGCGCTCGCAACTGTGACTGAAAGCAATAATGTAATTGCCATCAATATTTTTTTTATTGAGTTCATTGTATATTAATTTTGAAGTGAAATAGTCGGAACAATAAGTAAACCATAGCCTGCACAGCTATATTTAAATTGTATTCGACAAAATTTATTGATTTTTTCACAGCCTAAAACAGACTGAAATAAACAGTCTTTCGGCTGTCACAAAAGGAATTTAGCTTATTTTAGGGGGAAGCCAAATAGAACGGAAATCAGAGGAAATGAAGATTTCTGAGTAATAATAATTTTGCTTTTTAGTTGAAAAACTAAAGAGCTGATCGTTAAATTCTGCGTAATGAATTGAAGTCATTCCTAAATAAACGGTTGAACTGCTACAGGTAATACTTTTGCAAGCACCATTACAACCTTCATGTGATTTCTCTTTTGAAGATTTTTCACTTTTACAACACTCTTTTTTATTCTTTTTTGGAGAAGACTCTTTTTTGCAACATTCTTTTTCAGTTTTTGTTCCACATGCCAAAGCCACGGTCGGTATCATAAAGAAACCGATCATAACTACTAGCAGTATGTAAAACTTTTTAGACATTGCAAATTTTATTGGAGACAAAGGTAAATAATTAATAAATAAAGGAAATAAATTTATTCCCAAATACATGTTAAAATAGCATTTATTATTTTCCGTCTCCTAATATCCCATTCATTATAGATTGTAATATTGACAATATGATGCTAAAAAATAAGGCGGTCAAAAAGGTATCCACACTAAATCCACCTACGATTTTTGTACACAACAAAATCATTAGTGCATTGATAATCAATAAAAACAAACCTAAGGTAAGAATAGTAACTGGTAAGGTAAGAATAACCAATATTGGTTTGATAAATATATTGAGCAAGCCCAGAACAATTGCTACGATTAACGCGGTAGTAAATCCATCCACACGAACCCCAGGCATAAAGTTCGCAATTAGCAAAACTAAGGCCGAAGTAACAAGAATTTTAATTAGTAAGTTCATGGAGTTTTGTTTTAAAGTTTAATAAATGTAGTAAAAATTTAAAAGAATTGTATTTATTTTAAAAAGGAAGTCACTTTTTGATAAAATTCAGCTGGGTTTTCAGCATGAAGCCAATGTCCTGCTTTAGGAATAGTTTCGATACTTGAATGCGGGAAATGATGTTTTATAGTGTCAAAATCGCTATCTAAAATATAACTAGAATTCCCCCCACGAATAAATAACGTAGGTTTATCAAAAATGGCATTCTCTGGCAGCGGAACTCCTATTTCTTCCATTTTAGCATTAAAAACGGCTAAATTAAAGCGGAAAGCCAATTGTCCTGGCTCTTGCCAATATAAGCTTTTCATCAAAAACTGTCTAGTTCCAAAGTCAGGAATAAACTTCGACATGATTTCTTCAACATCACTTCGGCTTGGTTTTATTGAAAAATCAACGGCGTTTAGGCCTTCCAGAATTTCCTGATGGTGTTGCGGGTAAAATTTTGGTCCAATATCCGCAACAATTAATTTACTTACTAATTCAGGATGTGATATTGCCAATAGCATCGCTACTTTCCCGCCCATGGAATGTCCTATAATAGCAATATTCTCTAGCTTATGACCTTGACAATACTCGACAACATCCTGAACCATGATTTCATAACTAAAGTCTTCCGCGTGCAAGCTTCGTCCATGATTTCGTAAATCAAGAATATGAACCTGAAAATCAACGGCAAATTGCGTTCCTAGTGTTTTCCAATTATCCGACATTCCCAGAAATCCGTGAAGAATTAATAGTGGCTTGCCTGTTCCTTCTATCTTTGAATATAACATGTGATTTTTGATTGTGGATTAATGATTTTAGATAGTTGATTCCAATTTGGTCTATCCAGATTCATAAATCGTTTTTTTATATACTATTTTAATTTTTGCAAATACATATTAACCACATTGTCCAGCCCCAGATAAATGGCTTCAGCAATTAACGCATGACCTATGGATACTTCGAGTAATCCCGGAATATTTTGTTTAAAAAACTGGATGTTATCCAAACTAAGGTCATGGCCTGCGTTAATGCCCAGTCCAAGTTCATTAGCCAAAATAGCGGACTCTGTGTAGGGTAAAATTGCGTTTTGATTCCCCAAACCGAATTGATGCGCAAATGCTTCCGTGTACAATTCGATTCTTTCAGTTCCAATTTTTTTTGCTCCTTCGATCATTTCCAAAACTGGATCTACAAAAATAGAGGTTCTAATTCCATTGCGCTGAAATTCCTGAACGATTTCAGTTAAATAGGAGCCATGCTTAATAGTGTCCCAACCCGCATTTGAGGTTATAGCATCTATTGCATCTGGCACCAAAGTCACTTGAGTAGGTTTTATTTCTAAAACAAGATCCAGGAAAGTTTTCTCGGGATTCCCTTCTATATTATATTCCGTATACACGATTGATTTGAGATCTCGAGCATCTTGATATCGGATGTGACGTTCATCCGGACGCGGATGAATCGTGATTCCTTGTGCTCCAAACTTTTGAATATCGGCTGCAACTTTTAATAAATCGGGCACATTTCCTCCACGAGCATTGCGCAAAGTGGCTATTTTATTGATATTTACACTTAACTTTGTCATTAAAACTCCTTTTTATTTTGATACTACTATTTACTTGAAGCAAAAATACAAAGTTAAATCTAGGAGTTTTTGCTTATTTTTGATTATTTTGCATCGAATATTGCCAATTGATTTATGACAGAAATTACAGAATATATAACTAACGATTTTAGAGCGATTGACAGTCAGGAAAGTATTTCAACTGTTCAGGCTTTTTTTGACGGCAGTCACTTTTCGCATTTTCCAATAATTGAGGAAGGAATTTATATTGGAAGTATTGCAGCAGAAGACATAGAAACTTTTGACCCTGAGAAGAAAGTGACTGATTATCGGTTTACACTTGAAGGTTTTTTTGCTAGAACCAACACTATCTGGCTTGATGTTTTGGAAGTATTTGCAAAAAATCATACCAATTTAATTCCTGTTTTAGATGAAAACAATGTCTATGTAGGGTACTATGAAATAGAAGATATTCTGAAATTTTTTCACGAAACCCCTTTCTTAAAGGAACCGGGTGCCATTATTGTGGTCAAAAAACCAATTTTAGATTATTCGATGAGCCAAATTACCCAAATTGTAGAAAGTAATAATGGCAAGCTTTTGGGCTTATTCATTTCTGAAGCAGATGTGGAAAGCGTGGAAGTGACCCTAAAAATAACGTTGGGCGCCATGAACGAAATAATCCAAACTTTTAGAAGATACGATTATGAAATCATCTCAGAGCATCAGGAAGACAGCTACATCAGTAATTTAAAGGAACGTTCTGATTATTTAGATAAATACCTTAATATATAGTTCTCATTTGACTGATTATTGGTTTAGTCCGTTACATGTCAAAATAAACACATCACCATTAAAAGATTCAATAAAAAGATGAAAGTAGCTATCTACGGCCAATATTATCAAAATAGTACCGAACCCATTATAAACGACATCTTTGTCTTTTTCAATAAAAATAAGGTAGAGATGATTATCGAGTCTCATTTTTTGTTGATGCTTAATGAACGAAAGATTGTCGAAAAAAAATATAAAACGTTCAGTTCTCATACAGAAATCGACTCCAGTTTTGATATGCTGATTAGCATAGGAGGAGACGGAACTATTTTGAGAGCCGCTACATTAGTGCGGGATTCAGGCGTTCCAATTCTAGGAATAAATGCTGGACGATTAGGTTTTTTGGCAACTGTTCAAAAGGAGAACATTGCTGAATTTATGCAATTTGTAATAGATAAAAAATATACTATTTCTAAAAGAGCCTTGTTGAGTTTAAGTTGTTCGCCACCAAATGAATCTATTGAAGAAATCAACTTTGCGATGAACGAAATTACAGTTAGTAGAAAAGACACTACCTCGATGATTACGATTGACACGTATTTGAATGATGAATATTTGAACTCGTATTGGGCAGATGGTTTAATCATATCGACTCCCACGGGTTCTACCGGATATTCTTTGAGTTGTGGCGGCCCCATTTTGACTCCTGATGTCAAAAGCTTAGTTATCACACCCATAGCGCCACATAATTTAACTGCCAGACCATTGGTAGTGCCTGATGAAACTGAAATTCGATTGAAAGTTACAGGAAGAGAAGAAAACTATTTAGTTTCCTTAGATTCCAGAGTCACCTCTGTAAAAAATGAATCCATACTAACTTTAAAGAAAACTCCTTTTCAAATAAACATGGTGGAAATTCCAGAAGAGACTTTTTTAAAAACGTTGCGCAATAAATTACTTTGGGGAGAAGACAAGCGGAATTAAATCTATTTTTCAAGAGCCATACGATTTTATCAAATTTTACCGTTTAAATGAAACAAATGCATATTTAGCGGTTGTTACTACACTAATTAGTAAAAAAAACCACATTTAGCAGAATGGGTATTGAAACGAAATGATAATTATTATATTTGCACGCAATTTTTGATTTAATGAACAAGATTTTTTATTTATTTATTGGCTTATTCTCAATGATGGGCGTCCAAGCTCAGATACATGAGATTGGTGTTTTTCTAGGCGGAAGTAATTATATTGGAGATGTGGGGCCTACAACTTACCTCTCACCTAATGAACCTGCTTTTGGAGTTCTTTATAAATGGAATAAAAGTCCGAGACATGCTTTCCGATTTTCTTATACACAATCTGAAATCACTTCAAGTGATTTAGATTCAAAAGAAGCCGGCAGAAATCAAAGAGGCTATCGTTTTGAAAACAATTTAAAAGAAGCATCTGCAGGTATTGAATTCAATTTTTTTGATTTCAACCTTCATGAATCAAGTGTTAAAATCACTCCCTATGTGTCCTCTGGTTTAAGTTATTTTCTAACAAAATATACCTTAACTGATACTCAAACGGGAAATTCGGTTAAAGGCAGAACAGAAAGAAGGAAATCAGTAGCTATACCAATGATTGTAGGAATCAAGTCAAACATCTCGCCCCGTTTCCTAATAGCATTAGAAACAGGAGTAAGATATACATTGACTGACAATATAGATGGAAGTTACAATCAAAATTTTGGAAATATAAATAACAATGATTGGTACGTGTTCACAGGAGTTACTTTAACGTATACTTTTGGCCAAAAACCCTGTTATTGTGCAGAATAAAGAGATGAATTTACTACAGAATATCGACGTGGCAAAACTGCCAAAACACCTTGCCATCATCATGGATGGAAATGGGCGTTGGGCAAAACAGCAAGGACTTTTGAGAGCTTTAGGTCATGAAAGCGGAACAAAATCAGTGAAAGTAATCATTGAGGCTAGTGCCAAGCTAGGCATCGAATTCCTTACTTTATATGCCTTCTCAACCGAAAATTGGAACAGGCCAAAACTAGAGGTTGACACCTTAATGAAAGTGTTGATCAACTCGTTGAAAAAAGAACTCACCACATTGCAAAAAAACAACATCAAGCTAAATGCTATTGGAAATATTGACAAATTACCTAAATCTGCTCAAAAAGAACTTCTTGATGTAATTAACAAAACAAGTAGTAACACACAAATGACGCTAACCTTGGCGTTAAGCTACGGTTCTAGGGAAGAATTAGTTGCAGCGGTAAGAAATATATGTAGTAAAGTTAAAAATAATATAATTTCAATAGACGCTATTGACGATTCCATTATTAATGAGCATCTTTACACGCAAAATTTACCGGACGTAGATTTATTAATACGAACAAGTGGAGAACATAGGATAAGTAACTTTTTGTTATGGCAGATTGCCTATGCAGAATTGTATTTTACTGACATATTGTGGCCAGACTTTAAAGAACAAGATTTATATGAGGCTATCGTTAGTTATCAAAAAAGAGAACGTAGATTTGGAAAAACAAGTGAACAAATTAAATAATTTTTTAGTGTTAAATAAAAGCATAAAAATAGCCCTTACCGTTTTGATTTTTGGAAGTTTTACACAAGTTAAAGCACAAGAAAGAGTTCCTTTTGATCAGGGTAAAAAATACATTCTAGCAGATGTAGCCATAGTTGGCGATATCAGTTTTAACTCCCAAACTGTAGTAACTTTTTCTGGTTTACAAAAAGGACAGGAAATCACAATTCCAGGTGAAGAAATTAGTGCTGCTATTAAAAAATTGGGGAAATTAGGTCTCTTTGACGAAATCTCTTTTTATGTAAATAAAATCCAAAATGACAGTATTTACCTTGATCTAAATATTATCGAATTACCCAAATTAAATCAGGTTAAATTTGTTGGCGTTAAGAAAACTAAAACGGAAGGTTTAATCAAAGATAATTCATTGACCAAAGGAAAAGTAGTCAATGAAAACTTAGTCACTACTACTAAAAACTACATCGAAAACAAGTATAAAAAAGACGGTTACTACAACACAAAAGTAAACATCAATACTGTAAAAGACACTGCCATAGCAAACCAAGTCAACATGCTTGTAACTATTGACAAAGGTCAAAAAGTAAAAATCCAGAGTATAGATTTTGTTGGCAACACAAAAATATCTGATAAAAAATTGCGCAAAGCAATGAAGGATACAAAACAAAAAAACCCGTTCCGACTCCTAAAAGCATCTAAATTTATAAAAGATAAATACAAAACCGATTTAGAAAAAGTAATTGCTTCCTATAAAGAAAAAGGATATAGAGATGCTAGAATAATTTCAGATTCTGTTTCTTTTGACAAAAATAAAAATGCTCTAAACATTACAATAAATCTAGAAGAAGGGAACAAATATTATTTTGGAGAAATTAAATTTTTAGGAAATACCGTTTATACTGATCAAGGATTAAGTCGAATATTAGGCGTAAATAGAGGAGACACTTACAATGGAGTGCTTTTGGAAAAAAGAATTGCAGATAAGTCTAAACCAGATGCAGAGGATATTACTAATTTATACCAAAACAGTGGTTATTTATTTTCAAATGTAAATGCTGTTGAAGTAAAAACAGCCAACGACACTATTGATTTTGAAATCCGAATCACTGAAGGTCCAATTGCTTACTTTAATAAAATCACAGTAGTAGGAAATGACAAGACAAATGACCGAGTAATTTACAGAGAATTAAGAACAAAACCAGGAGAAAAATACAGTAAAGATGAGCTAGTACGAACCATTCGAGAAATAGGACAATTAGGATTTTTTGATCCAGAAGCGATTGATCCTAAATTCAAAAATGTAGATTCTGGAGCAGGAACTGTAGACATTGAATACAATCTTGTTGAGAAAGGTTCCAGCCAAATTGAACTACAAGGAGGTTATGGCGGTGGCGGTTTTATTGGTACACTTGGACTGTCTTTCAACAACTTTTCAGCTAGAAATTTGCTTAACAAAGATGCCTATAAACCACTTCCTATGGGAGACGGTCAAAAAGTATCCTTGCGTTTACAAGCTAGTACGTTTTTTCAAACCTACAGTGTATCGTTTTCAGAACCATGGTTTGGAGGTAAAAAACCAGTATCGTTTAGCACATCGCTATCTTACAGTAAACAGTTTTTAAATAATTTTGTAACCCAAAGAGCAGATAAAACAAAAAGTTTTGACATCCTAACCTTATCGGTAGGTTTGGCTAAAAGACTTACTGTGCCAGATGATTATTTCGTACTGTCTCAGTCTGTGAGCTACCAATATTATGCATTAAACAATTACAACACCGGGTTATTTACTTTTGGGAATGGAACCTCTAGAAACCTTGCCTATACCGTAGGACTTACCAGAAGCAGTAAAGGTGTGAATCCAATATTTCCAACCTATGGTTCAGAATTTAGTCTTTCAGCAAAATTAACTCCTCCTTATTCCTTGTTTAATGGAGTGGATTACGCAACACTAGGAGATCAAGAAGAATACAAATTGAAAAACACTGTCGATCGACAAAATGTACCTGATGCAAATGGAAACATCGTTAGCATAGGTGATTATATTGACATCAATGGAAATAAGGTAACAGACTTTAGACTAGCAGCTGCGGATGTTAGTAAAGTCGATCAAAAACGATTTAATTGGCTAGAATACTATAAAATAAAATTCAAGGCAGACTGGTACACCAAAATTTATGGTAAATTAGTCCTTAGAACATTGACCGAGTTTGGTTTCCTTGGCGCATACGATCAAAATAGAGGTGCTGTTCCATTTGAAAGATTCTTTCTTGGTGGTGATGGATTAGCTAACTTTCAAATGGACGGTAGAGAGAATATCCAATTAAGAGGATATCCTAATAACTCTTTGACTCCTACAAATGCTGCCGGAGAACAAATTGGAGGTACTGTTTTTAATAAATTTTCAATGGAATTGCGTTATCCTATTACCTTAAAATCATCCGCATCAATTTATGCATTGGCATTTATGGAAGCAGGATCCGCTTTTGCAGATTTTAAAACCTATAATCCTTTTGCCCTAAATCGTTCCGCTGGAGTTGGGTTGCGTGTATTTATGCCAGCATTTGGTTTATTGGGAATTGATTTTGGACATGGTTTTGATGCGTTACCAGGACAAGCGAAAGCGAATGGATGGGAAACTCACTTTATCATTGGACAACAATTCTAAAAAAAATTGGTTGACAATTTCTAATAGAAAACCGTTATGACGAAACAATTTTTAAGTCTATTTTTAGCCTTCATTGCAGTGCAAACAATGGAAGGACAAGCCAGAGGAAATAAACTGGGCTACATTGATATGGAATACATTTTACAAAATGTACCTGATTATACGGAAGCAAAGATCCAATTAGAACAGAAAGCTCAAAAATGGAAACTGGAAATTGATACTAAAAAAATTGAAATTAGTAAACTAAAAGAGGCTTTAAAAGCAGAAAAAGCATTACTCACAAAAGAATTAATTGACGAAAGAGAAACAGAGATTAGTTTCCTTGAAAACGAAAATTTAGAATACCAACAAAAAAGATTTGGTGCCAATGGCGATTTAATACTACAAAAATCTGTTCTGGTAAAGCCAATACAGGATCAAGTATTTACCGCCGTTCAAGATATCGCAGAGCGTCTTAAGTACGACTTTATATTTGACAAAGCCTCAGACTTGACGATGCTATTCGCAGCCAAAAGATTTGACATTAGCGAGCAAGTTTTACGGATATTAAACCGCACTGAAAAAAGAGAACAGCTAACTAAAAAACAACAAAAAGAAGCGGAAGCCAGAGAGCTTAAAGAAGATGCTTTAGACAGCAATCCCGCACTAGCCGACAGACAAAAACTCTTAGAGGAGAAAAAAGCTGCACGAGAAAAAGTTCTGGAAGATCGAAAATTGCTTCAAGAACAAAAGAAAAAAGAATTTGACGACAAAAGGAAACAAATTCAAGACGACAGAGAGGCTAAAAAAAATGGCACGGTTTCTGCAAATGTAGCTAAAGAAGGAAGTACAGCAACCCAAACTGGCGTTGACAAAACCAAAGAAGCTGCTGATCAGGCAAGACAAAAACAAGCGGATGCAAAGGCAAAATTATTGGAAGACCGCAAAAAAGTCTTTGAAGATCGCAAAAAGGCATTAGAAGAAAGAAGACAAAAAATACTGGAAGATAGAGAAGCGCTGAAAAAAGCAAAACAAGAAAAATTAAAAGAAAATACAAACAATAATTAATTACTTAATATTTTAAAAACGATGAAACAAATCAAAACTCTACTAATTGCTGCAATTTTAATGTTAGGAGCAAATCAAACAATGAATGCACAAGCAAAGACAGCACATGTTGATGTTAGTGAAATTATGACAAAAATGCCGGCAATGTTAGAAGCTCAAAAACAATTAGATAAATTGAGTACGACTTACGATGCTGATTACAAAAAAATGGTTGAAGAATACCAAGGAAAATTAAAAAAATACGAAGCAGAAGCTGCAACGGTAACTGAAGCTGTAAATGGTGAGCGTTCTAAAGAAGTGCAGGATATGCAAAAAAGAATTGTTGACTATAGAGACAATGCTCAAAAAGAATTGCAACAAAAAGAATCTGATATCGTAAAACCATTAATGGAAAAAGTAAGAGCTTCAATCCAAAAAGTGGGTAAAGCAAAAGGATTCCAATATGTATTAGATGGTTCTTCTCTTTTACTTGCAGATGGTCCAAATTTGACTATGGATGTAAAAAAAGACTTAGGCTTCTAAAAGAATTTTTTGTCGTATAAAAGCTGCTCAATCTCTTATTAGGTTGAGCAGTTTTTTGTTTAAATCAAATCGTAGGAATTCTAAATCGTAGCATGTAACTTTGTTACTATGAACAGCAACAATCAACCCATAGGGATCTTTGACTCCGGCATTGGCGGTACTTCTATTTGGTCAGCAATTCATCAATTGCTTCCTAACGAAAAAACTATTTATCTAGCAGACAGTAAAAATGCTCCTTACGGTCAAAAATCCAAGGAGGAGATAATTGCATTGAGCATGAAAAACACAGAATTTCTGCTAGAGATGAACTGCAAATTAATTGTAGTGGCATGCAATACTGCCACAACTAACGCCATTCAAGAGTTAAGATCGAAATACGATGTTCCGTTCATTGGAATTGAGCCTGCTATAAAACCGGCAGTTACAAATTCTAAAACACAAATTATAGGTATACTAGCAACACAAGGCACTTTAAATAGTGAACTTTTTCACACGGCGGTAGCGAAATATCAAGATACTAAAATAATTGAACAAGTGGGTCATGGATTAGTCCAACTTATTGAAAATGGCGAAATCAATTCACCAGAAATGACTCAATTATTGCAATCGTATCTTACTCCAATGATCGAAGCCAATATGGATTATTTAGTGTTGGGCTGCAGTCATTTTCCCTATCTTATACCACAAATAAAAAAAATACTCCCCGATCACATTCAAATTATTGATTCAGGTCAAGCTGTTGCCAAACAGACTCAAAAAATATTAGCCGAAAGAATAGGTTTTTCTTCGGCCGAGAAAACCGAGCCTATTTTTTATACCAATATCAATTCAGAAGTTTTAAAAGAGATTTTAGAAAATAAGTATACTGCAATAGAAAAAGATTTCTAGAGAATTTAGTTATTCTTCGTCCTTAAACCAATTGGAATACATTACATAATTGTTGGAAATGCGTTCAATTTCTCCTGCAAAGTCAGATTGGTCGATGTCTTTTACTTTTTTTGCAGGAACACCAGCCCAAATTGAGCCTGCTCCCACAACTGTATTTTGTGTTATTACAGCTCCTGCAGCAACGATAGAATTACTTTCAATCACACAGTTGTCCATTACAATAGCTCCCATTCCTATCAATACGTTGTCATGAACCACACAACCATGTACTATTGCATTATGTCCAATAGAAACATTATTACCAATTACAGTTGGATGTTTTTTATAAGTACAATGAATAATGGCTCCATCTTGTATGTTTACTTTATTCCCGATTTTGATAAAGTTAACATCGCCTCTTATAACCGCATTGAACCAAACACTACAATTTGATCCAAAAGTAACGTCACCAACAATAGTTGCATTTTCGGCTACATAACAATCTTCAGGAATAGCGGGCGATTTACCGTTTACAGATTTAATAAGCATAATTAAATTTTGAATTAATTAATTGCTGGACAGTTGCAATCGTATTTTACAGGTCTGCAAAATAAATCGATTCCTAAAGTAATTTGGTGATAACCACCGTTATCAAACTTAACGGCTCCAGACAATTGAGAATAGGTATAAGCAAACATAAACTTATCAAAATTAACTCCAACTATAGGGGTTATATACTGCAATTTTTGAGTAGAAACTGTATTTCCAACCAAAAATTCGGCTCCATCAAAACTTCTTCGGTAGGACAATCCAGCCCAAACTCTTCCAAAATCTAGATTTTTATATGCTTTCAAATTGATATCAATCGCTTTTTCTCTAGTTTTTTCTACCATTTGAAATAAAAGAGACGGTTCCCATAATATTCGATCACGATCTCCAAAGATATATCCTGCACTCAGTAAATATTTTCTTAAATTATCACTTTCATATTCTGTATAAATATCTCTTCTCGTCTCTATCGCATTTTTAACTGTAGCATGTGCATAAAAATCTAGAAAATTATAAGATGCACCAATATCAACATTAAAATAAGCATCTTTCTGTACTATAGTTCCATCAATAATGGGATCAAAATCACCCGATTGTCTAAATTCAGTTTCGTCGAGCTGGCTTTGAATAAAACCTGCACTTATACCAAATGACAATTGATTCAAATCAATTTCATCTCTGGAAAACATTAAATGATAGGCGTAAGTAAATTTAATTCCTTTTTGGGAATGATATCCGTTTTTATCATTAAAAAGAATAACACCTGCCCCTGCATTTTCTCCTACCCTACCATTAAAACTAAGGGTTTGTAATTCTGGGGCATCTTCTTGGTCAAACCACTGCTTGCGACCAGTTAGTCTAACTTTAGCGCAATTTGCAGCTCCAGCCATAGAAGGATGTATCAAATAATAGTTATCTGACAAATAATCGGAATAAACCGGAATTCCTTCTTGTGAAAAAGAATAATGAGATATAAAGAATAGGGCAGCTAAAATTCTAATTTTATGATACATTGAAATACTTTTTGGTTAAATGAATAATTTCTAAATCAATATAAAGTTTCGTATTAAAAACGATCAAATGCCTTATCTCAAATTAAACTAAAGTTAATTTATTCATTAAAAAATCAAATATAGTTATTCGTAGAAAATAACTTTACTAAATTTGTAAAAATTTCAAAAGCCATGAACAAAGTTACTATAAAAGAAACACAAAACCCAACGATATTAAAGTTTGAATTTCAAGATTTTATCACTGAAAATGAAAGTTTTGAGTTCAAGAATATTGACGAAGCAAAAACGTCACCACTAGCGCAACAACTATTCTATTTACCCTTTGTAAAAACAATTTACATCTCTGGTAATTTTATCGCAATCGAAAAATACAATATTGTTGAATGGGAAGATGTTAAAGATGCGGTGGCCGAGCAAATGGAAAAATTTGTCACCGATGGTGGAACAATCATCTCTGTTGATGAAAATAAAACTAAAAAACAGCCCGTTACGGTATATGGCGAGACAACGCCAAACCCATCCGCTTTAAAATTTGTAGTAAGCAAGATGCTAACAAAAAACGCCATTGAATTCAAAAATATTGATCAAACTGCTGCTTCACCTTTAGCTAAAGAACTGTTCAAGTTCCCGTATGTAAAAGAAATATTCATTGATGAAAATTACATCTCAGTGACGAAGTATGAAATCAATGAATGGCAGGAAATAACTTTAGAATTAAGAAGCTTCATTAAACAATATATCGAAAATGGGGGAACTGTTTTAGATGAAAATTATGTTGCGACCGTCACCGCTGAGGAAACTACAAAAGCAAAAGAATTTGACAATCTAGATGTTACCTCTCAACAAATCATCAACATACTAGAAGAATATGTAAAACCTGCTGTGCAAGCTGACGGTGGAAACATTGCTTTTGATTCGTACAATGAAAAGGACAAAACTGTAAAAGTGATTTTGCAAGGCGCCTGCAGTGGTTGTCCATCATCCACTTTCACGTTAAAAAGTGGAATCGAAAATATGCTGAAAAGCATGTTAAATGACGAAAGCATCAAAGTTGAAGCCATAAACGCCTAAACAAACTCATAAACTACTGTTTTATTGATAGTTACTAAAAATAAATTCTCTTTTAAAGATTGAATTCAAAAAAAATAGGTAAATTTATGCTTCACTAAATACCTAGAAATCATGTCAATATTAAAAGTAATAGAAGTACTTTCAAACTCAGAAATCAGTTGGGAAGATGCCACTCGTAAGGGAGTGGCTAAAGCCGCAAAATCCGTAAAACACATTCGTTCGGTCTATGTTCGAGAACAAAGTGCAGTGGTCAATAATGGAGCTGTAACGGAATTTAGAGTCAACTTAAAATTAACTTTCGAACTCGAATAGATTAATACAAAAACTAAACTAAAGCGTTTCATTAGAAACGCTTTTTTTATTTGTTACCACTTAAATCTTTCGGTTGTCTGATTACCCTTTATTATTTCGAGCCTTTAGAATAATTTCCTTATTTCTTGAAAAGCTGCTTTAGATATAACACAAACCACAGAAAGCCCCTAAATTATAAAGACTGTTTTAGTGGACCGTGCAAAAAAGCTTCACTTCACTTTCATAAATAACTGCTATTATTACCTAAAAATTTAGTTTTATCCAAAGTGGAACTAAATACTTTAAACGCAATTTGCTGATTATAAACAAATTATTAATACCCGAAGTAGGAAATCTTAAAAAAAAATGACTACTATTGTAAGGCAAATTAAATAAAAATAATATGGGACTATCTTCATTTTTTAAAAAATTATTTGGCTCAGCCAAAGAAACAGCAAGCGATTTAGCAGAAAAAGCAGATACTGCTTTTGAACAAGCCAAAGAAACGACAGCACCTTACCTGGAAAAAGCTGAAAATTTTGCAGAGGAAACATTTGAAAAAGTAAAAGAAACAGCAACACCTTACCTTGAAAAAGCAGAAAATTTTGCAGAGGAAACATTTGAAAAAGTAAAAGAAACAGCAACACCTTACCTTGAAAAAGCAGAAAATTTTGCAGAGGAAACATTTGGAAAAGTAAAGGAAACAACAACACTTTATCTTGAAAAAGCAGAGAATTTTGCTGAAGACACCATAAAAAAAGTAAAGGGAACAACTACTCCAATTGCCGATAAATTAGAAAATTTTGCCACTCAAGATAAAGAAACTGTGGATGACTATTCCAGTACAGCAAGTAACGCATTAGAAACTGCGGAAGATACCTTGAAAGAAACGGCAGAATTGACAACAGATAAAGTAGAAAATCTATCCAGTGAAGCCAAAACTGCTCTATCCGATACTATAGAAATAGTAAAAGAAAAAACGGAAACAATAGGTATGAAAGCAGAAGAAGTATCCAAAGACCTCGCAACAAATTTTTCAGATACTTTGGACACAATAGAAGAAAAAACCGATCCAACTATTCAAAAAACAGAGGACTTAGTTGATACTGCTAAAATAACTATTTCAGATATTGTTGAAAATAGTGTTGAAAAAACAAGCACTTTTGTGGAGGATTCCGATGATCAAGCAAAAATAATTACCGCAAAAGCAATAAATAAAATAGAAGAAGACGCAGATTAATTTATTAAAAAATAATTTATTTGTATTTTTGCTATTCAAACATAACCTTCTCCTTTGAGAAGGTTTTTTATTTAAATAAAATGAATCTAAACCCGAAGGAACTTACAGATTACGCCAACACTTTTATAAAAGTACTAGTTGACTATTCTCCAAAATTAATTTCTGCTTTTATTATTCTATTTGCAGGACTCTATATCATCCGACTCATTAATAGATTCATCAGAAGGTTAATGGTTAAAAGAGACTTGGAACCAACATTAACTAAATTCCTAGCAGATATCTTACTTTGGGTATTAAGAGTCATCTTATTTGTTTCGTTTATCTCCAAGTTAGGGATTGAAACTTCTTCTTTTGTAGCTATTCTTGGTGCCATGGGACTTGCAGTAGGTTTATCACTTCAAGGTTCTTTATCTAATTTTGCTGGGGGAATGTTGATTATCCTTTTCAAACCGTTTAAAGTTGGAAATACGATTGAAGCACAGGGAGTAACAGGAACAGTCTGCGAAATACAAATATTCGTAACCAAACTAATCACTTTTAATAATCAAACCATTTTTATACCCAACGGATCATTATCCAATGGAAACATCATCAACTACTCTCTTCAAAACACAAGAAGAGCAGATTTAACCATATCCATTTCCTATGACACCGATATTAGAAAGGCAAAAGATATAATAACCTCCGTTCTAAACAATAATCCCAAAATACTACAAACACCAGCTGCCCAAGTATCCATAAAAGGCTTAACAGACAGCGGCATACAACTAGCGGTGAGGCCTTGGGCTACAAATGAAGACTTTTGGGATGTTTACTCAGACACTTTAGAAAATTGCAAACAAGCTTTTGATGCAGCAGGTATTTGTTTCCAACCGTTTGTAAAGGAATCGACAACCAAAACCAGTACTGCAGTTGACCCAAAACAGCAAAATTAAAAAATAGCTCGTAGTAGAAAGATTTATTGTTTTTTAGGAGCAGTAACCAAAAAATCCTTCAGGTAATACGGTTCAAAATAAGCGACGTCCACGGTGTCGTTTATTTTGAATTTTGCATAACTCAATGGACTCATTTCTTGAGCAGAAGGATATTTTATATCCTCTAGAAAAACACAATTCCCTTTCGTTAAAACCAACTTGCATTTTTCAGTACTATCTCCCACAAAATAGAGTGTATCCTCTAAATCGTCAAAGGAATTTTCAGTAATAATTTCAGCGAGAACTTCTCGTTTTTTTTCAAAATTAGGCGAAAAGATGGCGCTATATACCTCCATTCTTCTTGCATCAATCATTGGAATTATTAATCCATCAGAAATAGTCACTTGTGAAGCCAATACTTGCAAAGTATCTACAGCAATTAGTGGAATATCTAAGGCATAACAAAGGCCTTTTGCTGCTGAAACTCCAATCCTCAATCCAGTATAAGAACCAGGACCTTGACTTACTGCTATAGCAGAAAGATCATTCAATGTAATCCCTGCATCTTTAATTATTTGTTCAATAAATACATGGAGACGTTCTGCGTGTGAATATCCTTCTTCAGCTATTTCCTTAAAAAAAATCGTTTTCCCTTCTTTAGCAAGAGCAACAGAACAGTTCTTCGTTGCCGTCTCAATGTTTAATATATAGCCCAATACTAGTTTTTATTTTAAATTAAAAATCACAATCACAAAATTATATTTTATGATTGTGATTTCAAAATTATTATGCTAAGGCTTATTTTTTACTTTCGCCTTTTTTATCTTTATCACTTAGTAATGCCACTTTATCACCTGAATTCAAATCCTTAGTGACCGTTGAATAAGGGCCTGTAATAACCACGTCTCCTTTTTGAAGACCAGCCAAAACTTCGATGTTTGTGTCGTCTTGAATTCCGGTTTTAATGATTCTGATTTTAGCTTTATCACCAACTTTCACAAAAACACACTCGAACTTTTTATCGCTCTTAGGCGCAGCTCCTTTTTGATCTTCATTGGGATCAACCACTTTAATCTCCTTTACAGCCGCTGTATCCGATTTTATTACAACAGAACTGATTGGCACTGACAATACATTACTTTTTGTATCGGTAATGATGTCTACTGTTGCAGTCATACCGGGTCTAAAAGGGGAGTACGTATCTGGTCTTCCCTCTAATAAGTCTTCATAGGATTCCTTAACAATTCTCACTTTTACTTTAAAATTAGTCACCTGATCAGCTGTTAGAGCAGAACTTGCTGAATTAGAAATACTAGTTACGATTCCTTTGAATTGTTTTTTCAAATACGCATCCACTTCCACTTTTGCTTCGTCTCCTACTTTAATTTTTACAATATCATTTTCATTTACATCTACTTCAACTTCCATGTTATTGAGATTGGCTACTCTTAGGATCTCTGTTCCTGTCATTTGCTGTGTCCCTAAAACCCGCTCACCTAATTCGACGTTTAACATTGAAATAGTTCCATCTGCAGGCGCATAAATTGTGGTACGTCCTAAGTTATCCTTAGCTTCATTTACAGTTGCTGCTGCGCTTTGAACATTAAAATAAGCCGTTTGTTTCGATGCTTTTGCTACTTCATAAGAGCCAACAGCTTTATCCCAATCTGCTTTTGAAATAATTCCTTTTTCGAACAATGTTTTATTTCGGTCATAATTGGATTTCGATTCCTTGAAAGAAGCATCTGCTTGGCTTAAATTAGCTCTAGTTCCAGATAAATTTGAAACCGAACGATTGTAACCTGAAGTATATAAATCCGGATTTATTTTAACCAACAGATCTCCTTTTTTAACGACTTGACCTTCTTTTACATTTAATGAAATAATCTCTCCTGATACTTCTGATGAAATTTTCACTTCAATTTCAGGTTGGATTTTCCCCGTAGCCGAAACAGTTTCAACAATAGTTGTAGGGATAACTTGAGCTATTTCTACTTCAGTTCCCTTATCTTTATTACCGATTACTCCTGATTTTGAAAGCACTATAAGTCCAGCAATGATCACTACTGCTCCGCCTATTAAGATATAAATTGTTTTTTTAGACATAATAAATTAGTTTTTGATGAGAGGAATTCCAAAATAGAATTCTAAGATTTTAATTTTAAAAATGTAATCGTACTTTGTTCTAATGACTTCTGACTGCGCATTAGTCAATAAGGTTTGCGATTGGTTGAAATCAAAGGAATTCATTAAACCTACATCGTATTTTTCTTTAGCGTAATTATAGGCTACCTGTCTTGCTTCAAGAGCCACAACAGCTGCTTCATTTGCATTAAGCGAGCCCTTAGCATCTGCAAAAGCTGTAAAAACGTTTCTCTGCAAGTCAAGGTCTTGTTGTTCAACGGCAATTTTAGATCTTTCTAAACTTACTTTAGAGCGCTCTACATTATTACGAGCAGAAAATCCATTAAAAATTGGAATCGATAACTGGACGCCAAAAGATTGTCCTTTGTTGTTGCTAAATTGATCAAAAAATGGTGCTGGACCTCCCAATACCCTTGTGAAATTTGGACTCAAAACATTTTGATTTGTGCCTTCTACAAAACCTAAAATTGAAGTAGGATTTGCAGTATTAGGTGCTACACCTGTCACTCTGTCGCTGTAGGAAACTCTAGAATTAAAACTGTAAAATCCTTGTAATGTAGGTTGGTACGCGCCTTTAGCTATGGCTACATTTTTCTCCGCAATTTCCAAATTAGTTCTAGCAATTTTCAATTCGGTTCTACCTTCTAAAGCTTTATCATAAATTGCGTTTGGAGTTTGTGCCAAAATATTATTTTCATCTCCAAAATCACTATCGTCTACCACATCAAAATTCTCAAAATCTTTTAATTGTAATAGTTGGGCTAAACTCAATTTAGAGATTAGCAATACATTCTCGGCAGCTACGACATTTTGATTGTTCAATGCTACAGTAGCTTTAATATCCAATAAATCACCGCGAGGAATCGATCCTGCATTCACTAACTCTTCAGAACGAGCATATTGTTTTTCATTAATTCCTAGCTGTTGCTTTTGAACCTTTAGGTTCTCTTTGTTAAAAAGCACTTGCAAAAAAGCGTTTGCTACATTCAGCGCTATATCTTCCTGCATTTTTAACAATGAATATTTGGCAGCTACTATGGAAAGATTTGCTCTACGAAGCGTATTTTGGTTTTGCATACCTTTATAGATGTCTATCCCAACATTGGCACCAGCAGAGGTAAACTGGGTAGTTTGATTTTGAAGCAAACCAGTAGTAATATCCTGATTTAAACCAATATTCCATGAGTGAGACGCGTTAACATTCAAAGAAGGCAAAAAGTTCCCAATTGCTCCCCTCTTGTCGATAAGTGCTGTTTTAGAATCCAGCTCGGTCTGTTTTATGGATATATTATTCTGGACAGCATATTGTACACACTCTTCTAAGGTCCACTTTTTATTTTGTGCCTGACTTGTTAAGCAACAAAATAGTAAGGTAATTAAACTGAGAAAACTTCCTATTTTCATACATTTTTGAATAAAAGTGCAGTATACTGCAAACAAATTTAACTTTTTCTACTATAGATCCATAAAATAAAAATTTACTTTTCTAAATCCATTATAAAACAATTAGACTTTCGAAATTACCATTTGTTACAAAAAATCATAAAAAAAGAATTCTTTTGTTAATTTTGCTACTTTAAACCAAACTAAAAATGCTGAAATTCAATCTCAATGTCCTCGTGATCTCTATTTTTTTATTGCTTTCAAGTTGCGGTACAACCACTAAAATAGCGGCATTAAAACCAGAACCAGATGACGCTACCCCTTTGCAATATGAAAACGTAATTTCATACATAAATTTACCCATCACGGTCAAAATAAAAGATATCGAGAATCAAACCAATGTGCTCTTAAATGGTTTAATTTACGAAGACAACACTATCGAGGATGACGACATAGAAATGAAGGTTTGGAAACTTGCTCCAATTACAATAAAAAACAATCTCGATGGAAAAGGCGAAAAAATAAGTACTATTTTACCATTAAAAGCTATTATTAAATATAGAATTGGCACCAAAAAAATGGGGATAGAAATGTATGATACCCGTGAATTTCATCTTGATGGTGTTGTCAACTTAGTAAGCGATGTTGCCTTGACAAATTGGAAACTAAATACAAAAACAGAGCTAAAATCACTAGAGTGGAATGAAAGCCCTACAATGACTGTTTTTGGAAAAAATGTTCCTGTTACTTATTTGATCAATCCTGCAATAAAACTATTTAAATCAAAAATAGAACGAAAAATTGACGAAGCTATCTCAAAATCTATGGATTTCAAACCCAATGTTCTGACTGCAATAGAAAAAATTTGCACGCCATTTTTAATGAATGATACCTATGAAAGTTGGCTGCGAATTGTTCCAATTGAAATATATTCCACTACTGCTAAATTAAAAAATGACAGTTTCGTAATAGAAATGGGGATGAAGTGTAACATGGAAACATTAATTGGAAAAAAACCAGAAACAAAATTCAACGCATCCAAAATCACCTTGAAGACAGTTACCAAAATCCCCGAAGATCTTTCCGCAAATATTGTCGCTATTTCAACCTATCAAGAAGCCTCTAAAATTATGACAAAGAATTTTTCTGGACAGGAATTTGGATCAGGATCAAAGAAAGTAAAAGTTCAAAATGTAGCTATTTGGCATAAAAACGGAAAAATGATAATTGCCCTAGATCTATTGGGATCCGTGAACGGAACGATTTATCTTTCTGGATTTCCAAAATATAATGAACAAACCAAAGAAATATTTTTTGATCAATTAGGTTATGCCTTAGACACTAAAAACAAATTAATGCAAACAGCTAATTGGCTAGCACAGGGAGTAGTGCTTAAAAAAATCGAACAAAGTTGCCGTTACTCTATAAAAGAAAATCTAGAAGAAGGGCAAAAAAATATGATGACTTATTTAAAAAATTATTCTCCTATGCAAGGAGTTTTTATAAACGGTAAAATGGAGGAGATTCAATTTCAAAAAATTCAATTAACAAATCAAGCTATTATTGCCTTCATAAAAATTAATGGAAGCGCCAATGTAACCATCAATGGACTAAAGTAATTTTAGAAAAAAACAGAAGACGAAATTCTTAACTTGATTTATTCTTTTTCATACGATAAATAGCGTATCCTATCCCTGCAACAAGAACGTAAGGGATTACCATTAAGTACACAATTCCATCATTTACAGCCGCTGCTTTTGCCGTATTTCCTTCACTAGTTAATGCAGCACGACACATAGCACATTGTGCATTTGCAGCAACTGAAAGGAGACTGAAAACAAAAAGAGATACGCAAACTACGATCTTCTGAGCTTTATTTTTTACTTTAATATACATAATAAGGCGAAATCATTAAATATACAACTACTCCTGTAATGGCAACATACAACCAGATTGGAAAAGTAATCCGAGCTATTTTTTTGTGCATCTCAAAATTTTGTGCCAATGCTCTAACATAAGTAATCAGCACCATTGGAATGATAGCAATTGATAAAATAATATGAGTAACTAAAATTAGCAAATAAACAATCCTCAATGATCCTATGCTTGTCTTTTCAGTATCTTCTAAGATGCGGTTGTGATTTAAATCCCCAAACACAGCTGAATCACTAGTCATGTGATAAGCCACATACATTACAAGAAATGCAAGAGACAAAGCAATAGCACTTTTCATTAAAATACTATGAATTTTTCTATTGCCATTTTTAATTGCAACAACTGCAGCAACTAACAACACAGCTGTTATTCCATTTGTAGTAGCGTAAATAGGAGGTAAAAAAGAAAGAGGTTCTACAATATAACCAAAATCCTTTAATTTAACTCCAAAAAGAATAGCGACAGCAACCGGTATTATGATAGATACCGCTACAATTAACTTACTATATTTCTTTTCTAAAGATTGCTCTTTCATTTTACTCTTTTAATAAAATATTAATATCTTGTTGAATGTTTCTAACTCCTTTTTTATCTAAACCATCATAATACAAAATGGGATTTCCGAAATCATCATTTCTACATCGGATATTACCATTCTTATCAATTAAGGCAAATAACCCTGAATGTTCAAAACCACCATCTACTTTTTTATTTTCACCCGCATAGAGATTGAACCCTTTATTGGCTAAATTAAAAATATACGCTTTGTCTCCAGTTAAAAAATTCCAATTTGAAGACTTAACGCCCAATAATTTTGCGTGATCTTTTAATACTTGTGGCGTGTCGTGTTCAGGATCGATAGTAATAGATACAATTCCAAAATTTGGATTACCAAAGAATTTTTTTTCAATAAGAAGCATACTTTGATTCATCTTGGGACAAATCGTTGGACAGGTTGAAAAAAAGAATTCCAACACATATACTTTCCCTTTATAGGACTCGTTAGTTATTTTCTGATTGTCCTGATTAATTAATTCAAATTTGGGAGCTGGCCCTATTTTGATCAATTGATCCTCATTAGCCGTTATTGGATTCACTCGGTCTAATCGGTCGCCTTGAACCACCTTATCATTCTTTATTCTTTCTACTATTTTAGGAACGGCATAAATACCAAAAATTAAAATAATAAATGAAATACCTATGTATGATTTATTTTTAAGCATCGTAAGTTAAAATTAAATTTTTCTAGTAGCGTTATTATTCTTCTTGAGTGCAGCGCGATATTCATAAAGAATAACCTTAAAATCATCTAGCATCTCATTACTCAACTCTGCCGGATGAAAAGTGTTGTATCCTTCTTTAGTATCTTTCACCAGTTTTCTACCTCGAAGATTTCTTTTTTTATCAACGATATAGACTTTAGGAGTTCCAAATTTATCGTCTAATTTTTCAACCAATTTTAATTGGGAGTGATAAGAAGTAATCTCAGCAGGCGAGGCAAATACAAAACGCCATTGTGCAACATCCGTAAAAGCAGCTAATGCATCTACTACTTTCTTAGCATCTGCTTCAGTTCCAATTGGACAAATGACAACAAATTGTACATCTTTAAACGTGTGATACGTTTGATAAATTTTTTGATTTAGATTAAAAAAATTACCTCTATTTCTTAAAAGTTCTGTTCCAGAAAAACCAAGAACAGTTACTTTACCATTCAAAGTAACTTTTTTACCATCTAAAGAGTGCCAATTACCTAAATCAGCTGTATTAGGTGTAATAGTTGGAAGTTTGGTAAAACCATTCACGCCGGAGGCGAAAAAGAGATAAGCAACGATAGGTAAAATAAATAGAACGAAAAGAACAATATTTTTTTTCATTATGCTGTTTCAATTATTACTATAAAATAAAAAAGGTATCCGCCAAGACGGATACCCTATTTTTGAATTAATATCTTGTTAAAAATTCCATTTGATAGTAGAATTTTTAAAAACCCCGTAAATATAATCCCCTTCGGTTAAAAGGATGAAGAGTATATATAAAATCAGAAAAATTACTGGAAAAACAACTGCACTTTTTAAGGTACTTTTTTCACCTTCCATGTGCATAAATGCCCATACAATGTAATATGCTTTAAAAATAGTAAGGGCATAAAAGATCCAATTAAGTAAGTTCATACTTAAAAAATCATTCATAAAAAGAACATCTGGTTTTAAAATCCCCAAATAAACTTCTACTACTGTAACGGCAGACAATATTCCGAAAACTTTCCAGATTCTACCTATGTTCGATACGTGTTCGTGTGACATGATAATTACTTTTTGAAATTAAACTAGATAGAAAACGGTGAATACAAATACCCAAACTAAATCGACAAAATGCCAATAAAGACCAACTTTCTCAACCATTTCATAACTTTTTCTTTTTTCATATGTTCCAATAAGCACATTGAAAAATATAATAATATTTATAATCACTCCAGAAAAAACGTGAAACCCGTGAAATCCTGTGATAAAGAAAAAGAAGTCAGCAAATAATTTACTTCCATACTCGTTTCGTTGCAAATTAGCCCCTTCAACGACATAATGGGCCTGACTTAATCTTGCCACCGATTCTTCTCTCGAAAGAATTGTTTTTTGCTTTTCTTTGGTTACAACCTCAGTTCTAATCAAAAGTTCTGGGTGGGCTTTAAAACCTGCTTGCACTTCAGCTACAGAATAAGAGGGTAAAGATCCCTCACTCATGAACCATTTCCCTTTACTTCTTGTCAATTGCTCTCTTTCTTCTGGCAAAGTCATTGCAAAATCAGCCAGAGCTACACGGTGTCCTTCTTTATCAACAAATTGAAGTAAACTACCTCCTTTTGTCTCAATAGCACCATATTCCCCTTTTATGAAATTTTTCCATTCCCAAGCTTGAGATCCTACGAAAATCAAACCACCGATAATGGTCAAAAACATATAAAGAACTACCTTGTTTTTTTTCATTTGATGCCCTGCATCCACGGCCAAAACCATTGTCACAGATGAAAAAATCAAAATAAAAGTCATTAATGCAACATAATACATCGGAGCAGATACTCCATGCATAAACGGAAAGTGAGTGAACACTTCGTCAGCCAATGGCCATGTTTCAATAAATTTAAATCTAGAAAAACCATAAGCTGCAAGAAATCCAGAGAACGTTAAGGCATCTGATACGATAAAAAACCACATCATTAATTTACCATAACTTGCTCCCATTGGCTCATTGCCGCCTCCCCAAGTTTTTTCTTCACTATTAGCAGTAGTAACTGTCGCTTCCATAAAAGTTATTCGTTAAAAAGTTCCCAAATTTACGTTTTTTTCTTATTTAAAGAAATATAAAAACAAAAACAAATAAACCCATAATAAATCAAGAAAGTGCCAGTACATTGCACCAAGTTCAATTCCAAGGGTTTGAGATGAATTGTATTTTTGTTTAAAATGATTATAAATTATAATTAGCAGTGAAATCACGCCACCAGCAAGGTGAATCAAGTGCACAACAGTAACTACATATAAAAAAGTAGTTGTGATTGAGCTTCCACTTCCCGTGAAATAATACCCATTATCTACTATTTGTCCAAAACCTACGAACTGCAAAATTACAAACAAAATTCCTAGAACTAATGTAGTCAAAAGAAAAATTGTCGTTTTACTTTGATTGTTTTTTAGAATTGCCTTTTTAGCTAAATGAAAAGTCACACTACACCCTATAATGGCAATTGTACTGTAATAAAAAGCGGTTGGCAATTGAAAATCTTTCAACCAATCTGCTCTGGATTTACTCACTACGAAAGCACTCGTAAGTCCCGCAAACATCATGGTCATACTCACCATTGCAAACAACAAAATCAATTTGTATGATCGTGCTGTTCTGGATTTTTGTTCCTCTACTGTCATTATCATTTCCATAACTATCTTAAAAATTTATCTAATATATAAACTAACTGCAATAACGTAATATAAGACACACTCACTAACATCAAGGTTCGGGCAGCTTTTGCAGTTCTTAATTTATACAATTGAACGGCGTAAAACAACATCCACAACCCTAGTAAAAACACAACAACAGCTGCAATTGGCGTTATGTACAAACGTCCCGTATATCCAAAAACTGGCAAAATCGATGCTAAAATAAGCCAAACTGTATATAGTATGACCTGCAATGCGGTTCCTTTGTCTTTTTTACCTGTAGGCAACATAAAGAATCCCGCTTTTTCATAATCTTCATATAAAAACCAGCCGATCGCCCAAAAGTGCGGAAATTGCCAAAAGAATTGTATTAAAAATAACGTTCCTGCTTCTATTCCAAATTCTCCAGTAGCCGCAACCCAACCCAACATAAAAGGAATTGCCCCTGGAAAAGCACCGACAAAAACAGACAACGAAGTCATGGTTTTTAAAGGTGTGTAAACACTCGTATATAAAAATATTGAAATGGCACCAAACATGGCCGTTTTCGGATTGATCGTATAAAGTAACACAATCCCAATAATCGTCAGAAGACTTGCAATAACCACAGCGGTACCGCGAGACATCCTGCCAGCTGGAACCGGACGGTTTTTTGTTCGATCCATCAAGGCATCTAAATCTTTTTCAATAACTTGATTAAAAGCATTAGAAGCTCCCACCATGCAATAACCACCAACAGCTAATTTCAAAAGTGTGATCCAACCTAAAGATTGCAAATCATTAATCCCAAGCATATATCCAGCTATAGACGAAAAAACAACGCTAATAGCAAGCCGTGCTTTAGTGATTTCGCGGAAATCAATATAAACGGATTTTAAAGAAAGTGTACTTTGTGTTGCGTTCAATGCTTAGGATTATTTACTTTGTAATAACTTTTGCAAAAGTAGGCTATCAAAAGGGATTTGACAAAAAACAATTCATAAAAAGAGTACTAAACAATAAAATAACAATTAATAGTCAAAATACCAATTAAAGATATCCGCTCTCAACCCTACAGAGAGCCAATTCGTGCTTTCACTAAAAGCAGTCGCTGTGTTTTTAGTAGGGTCAAAACTTCTATAAATAAAACCTCCAAATAATTTTAAATTAGTTGTCGGATTTACCAAGTATCCTCCCTGAAAATCAGCAATAAAGACAGCAGTTTTATTTCCTTGCCCTACTTTTACCCCACTATCAAATGGTCTATTTTCATCGTAATCCTTGTAAATATTCCCTCCATAATTAAAACCATTTTCGATTGAATCAAAATCCAATCCTCGTGTTCCCACAGTGATTTTTGCATCAGCAAAATACCTTCCCTTATTATAGCGTGCAATAGCGATCAACTCTTTAAAATTACCTCCCCATTGATGTCCAATACTTTGATTATTATGCCCGTAATTTGTAATTGGCATGCTGTGAGAATACACGTATGGTCGAACATGATTGTACTCTAATTGCAGCAGTAAACCATCCATTTTGAAAGCATTATAATATTTGACTCCCAACTGATATCCATATTTATTTTTCCAACTATTATCTCCTTTTTTAACATCTCCTAAAGAAAACTCATCCAAAATAAACTGGCCATAAAAATTAATCTGATTGCTCCATTTGTATTTATAGGTTAACCCTAGAATAGCATTTCCGCTTCTAGCCGAAGAAGCAAATTCAACAGAACGGTAAAAAATAATTGGATTTACAAAACTCACATCAAATCCTCTGTCATTGGTATTCGTCCAAATCACTGATTCAAAGAAACCCAGATTCAATCTATTGGAGACGTTCCAACTCAAATAGTGATTTGCCATGAACTTTGTAGCATACGTTCTTTCTAATGTAACCTCTGGACGAACATCTTTGAGCCACATATATGTATTGGTATATTTTATTTTCCAAAAATTAGTATTCAATTTAAAGTAAGGATACGGACTAGCGCCATCACTTTCTAATAAAGAGCGGTATCCATCTCCAATAAAATTCCTACCATAACCCAATTGCAAATCAATATATTTGCTTGGAGCAAAAGTTAAATTGGCTTCTGCCAAAGGGAAATCATACGCATCTGTTTTGAAATCTTTTGCAATTCCCATCCCTGGAATAATAGCAGGATTTCCTCCTGCTGGCTTTATCGATTCTGCATACCGATTGTAATAATCTGCAAAACGACCCTGACTTTCAAAAACGGTCGTGGTAAAATTGAGCTTTTTGCCCAGTCCACCACGAAAATTAATTCCACGTGTGTTTACGTAAGTGTAAGAAGCTTCGCTTCCTGAAGCCTTGCCAACCTGTAGATCAAATATAGGATTCAACGTAAACCAATAGTCATCCCCTTGAATTTCTACTGTATTTTCATTCCATAATTTGCGTGCCCACCAAGTGGTAGCTTTCTTTTTTAACTTTTCCTGTACCTCTTTTAGATTATAATATTTTGATACTTCAGCATACGTATAGGGTTTTGAAGCAGTGTGGTTGTTACTACCCATCTGATTTAACGAAGCATCAAATTGCGCATAATAACTATGAGAAAAAGGCACATTTAAATGACTATCCAAATCAGGATTGTCAAATTTGGAATATACAATGCTATCCAGTTCTGTTAATTTTTTAGTGTTGTTTGGCGCAATTTTGACTTTCGCCAAAGTATCTGCAACTACTACTTCTCTACTTTTTAAAGGGATCGCAAGTGCCATGGTAAATTTAGCATACGTAGGCTTTCCGCTATAGGTTGCTGGTTGAATTTTTGGAAATTTACCAAAAACTCTTTTTGTTTCTTGAATCAATTCCTTCTCTGTGGCATCAATATAAATCACCTTAAAAGCACCATTGCTATCTACTTCAAAAAGTACTTTGACATTTCCTTGAAAATCATTTTGTTTAAGACGATCTGGAACTTCAAAATTTGTAAAAACAAAATCCTGTACCTGATTGTAAAAACAAGACTCTAAAACCTTGACTTGTAAATTCAGGCAGTCCGAAAAAATAGGAAAACGCTCAGCAGAGTTGCTGGATTGAACTGTAACGCTTGTAATTTCTTGAGCAGAAATAATAAAAGAATACATAATTAAAAATAATGCCAACCACCCTTTGTTCATGCTTATTTTGTTGTTAAATTTAATATTCATTAGTTGAATTTTGACCATTAGCTATTTTTTTTGCGCCAGAGGTCCCTATTCGTTTCACCCCCAACTGAATCATTGCAACAGCTTCCTCATACGTGCGGACACCACCAGCTGCTTTTACAGGAAGTGGCGACGCGTTTTCAAGCATCATTTTTATAGCAGGAACAGTAGCGCCGTTAGGTAAATTATTCTCTGTAGTGTAGAATCCCGTTGATGACTTCACAAAAACCTTTGAAAAAAGTTCTTGTTCAAAATTAGAAACAATTACATTCTTTATCAAACTCGATAGTTGAATAATTTCTTTTTCGCTGAGTGCGGCCACTTCAATAATCCACTTGACCACTTTATTATTGGCCAATCCCAATTGAGTACCTCTTAAAATCTCTTCTTTTACTAAATCAGTATCCCCTTTTTTGAATGCTTCGTAATTACAAACAAAGTCCAAATCATCGGCTCCATCTTGTATGGCTTGAACGGCCTCTTTTAATTTTTCTTCTATGGCTGATTTCCCCTCTGGAAAATCGATTACAGTACCTATTTCCAAAATAGAATTTGCTTCATTAATCATCTTTTTGGCCAATGAAACTCTATTTGGCTGAATCATAATAAGCTTAAAATGTTCCTCGATAGCCTCCTGAATAAATTCCTGAGCAACAAGAATATTTTCTTCTTCAGTGATCCCTGCTTGTTCTGCGGTTTTTAAATAGGTAGAATCTAAGTATTGCTTTATATTCATGGCATTTAAATTTCTTGGTTACAGCAAATTCTAAGTCACAAAAGTACATTTTATCTGCAAACAAGTTTGAATTAAATATTTTCTCTTTATTTTAATATTGCTAAACCACCGTTGAAAGGACTTTATAATCAAAAAAGAATAACGAGCTACGGAGCGTTTAAACATGACTTTTTCATCAAACCTATTCTACATATTCCGTACGAATAGGTACATAAATGAAAAATCCCACCGAAGTGGGACTCTCTTTATTCTAAACTTTATTTAAACTTAGTATTCAAATTAAATAACCAAATCAACGCTATTGACAAAGTCGCTCCCGACATATTTGCTAAAACATCAAAGACATCTGCTTGTCTGGTTTCTGTTAATAAGCCTTGCGCTACTTCAATCGCTATTCCAAAAAAAACAGAGAACAGAAAGGAAAACAGCAACGGTTTTAGGTTATTCAAATTAGACGATCTACTTTTTAAAAATAAAAAGCATAACGTTGTTAACACAAAATGAAAAAACGCATGAACAAGCTTATCTAAATTTGACACATTTCCCAAGGGAACATTATTTAATTGCACCAAACAAAAAAAGGCAATTATTCCAGACCATACTAAAGCAGCCCAAAAATAGAGCTGTTTACGCACCTATTAATTCCTTATAGGATTCACTAGAAAGTAACCCATCAACTTCTTCCATGTTTGCTATTTTAACTTTAATCATCCATCCTGCTCCATAAGGATCAGAATTTACACTTTCCGGTGTGCTTTCTAGCGCATCATTGAAAGCAATAATTTCACCTGCTACAGGAAGAAATAAATCAGAAACGGTTTTAACAGCTTCCACTGTTCCAAAAACTTCATCTTTCTCTAACGACTGATCTAAAGTTTCTACCTCAACATAAACAATATCTCCTAATTCTTTTTGTGCAAAATCAGTGATTCCTACTGTTGCGATATCGCCTTCAATACTAATCCATTCGTGATCCTTCGTGTACTTTAAATTTGCTGGTATGTTCATCTAAATTGTAATTGATAATTATTAATTGATAATTGAAATTTGCTGTTACAAATGTAACAATCTTATGTTCAAATCAGGTTTAGATTTCGAAAAATTAATTCCCAAAATTATACCGAATTGTAAATCCAGAACGAATATTGGTCAATGGAAAAGAAGTAGAGATTACCGCCTTCGAAAAAGAATGATCGTAATAAAAAATTGCTGTCAAATTTTTGCTGAAAGCATAATCTGCTTTGACTTTTATGGACCAGATGTTCTGCCCACCTGCTAATTGATTATTGTCATAATCTAAATAACGAACAATGGTTTGATTATTTCTATAAGCTATATCAGCAGCCAAATTAATATCACTTTTTATTATTCCTGTTGGAGTATCAGCTAATCTTGAAGAAAAAATGACGTCTTTAAAGCGATACCCTAATCCTACAATATATTCAACCCCTTTTACCTCTGTCAACAAATTATTATCAAAACTCATCGATAAAGCTCTGTCTTTTTTAATTTCGGTAAGTACTTTTAAAGAACTTTTTAATTCAAAATCCATTCTTAAAAGCGGACTAAATTGTTCTACCAAATTTATATTAGACATAATGGTCTGATTGAAAAAATTTCCGCTGGCATCCACTCCGTTTGGTGCATTGTCATATTCAAAGTTAGATCTAAATGCATTAATAGTATAGGAGGCTCTATAATTATGTTGCAAAGAGAAACGCTTGAAATTTTTCTTAAAAACCCCATACCGCATCAATCCATTGTATTTTATTGCCCAGTTTGGGATAGGGAAACTTCTAAAAATACCAAGAGAAACCGCAGATGCATCCCCTCCTGAATAAGCTGCTAAAAAGGCGGGCAACAATACGGCCTGATTGTTTTTTCCATAACCTAAAGGAAATCCTTCTGCATCTCTATTTATTGGATTAGTAATATCAATTCCTCGTTCTGTAGCTAAACGATTTGCAACTGTGAGACGGTTCATCCTAAAATCATCAAAAGCAGCTGAACTATTTTCATCGCTTGTAGCAAATGAGGTTTTTATCAAAACTGCTGATATAGAAAAAATACCCGTGTTATATGGAGACCTAGCGTTATAAACACCGTCCGTAACATCATATTGCTCCGAGAAATTTTCAGAAAAAGCCCTATCCAATGTCAAGTCAATTTTCAAATCGGGAAACAAATCGACATTAGCTGTTGCTTTAAACAGTTTATTCGTTACTTGAGTGAAATTTTGATTGAAGTCGGGGTAATTCGTCAGCCAACCGTTCTTAGCTGCTTCATACCTAACGTCATCCTGGCTTCCAAATATAAAGCCCAATGAAGGTCTTGAAGATCCTAAGAACCCAACACCCGGAGTATACCCAGGCAAAATTGTACCGCTATTGTATGTGTAGTTCATCTGAATATTCTTGACGCTGGTCAGAACTCCGATCAAGCCATCAACAAATGCATTGTTTTTAGGAAGTTGATTGGCATTGGCATTCACTACTTTTTCGCCTGGTTTTGGCGCAATCATTTTCGGTTTTGGTTGTGTTTTGTTTGTGTTTTTAGTCAGTCCTAAATATTTATACAACATATCCATGTTGAAGGCTGCATTTAGATTATTAGAACTTGCATTTTGAATTGTATTTCCTAAATTATAATCGGCACCATCAATATTGATCTGAGACAATGCATTGGAGGTGCGTTGCCAACTGTAATCACCCGTATAGGAGTAGTTTGCTTTAATGAAGCTGAATAATGGTATTTTGTTTATTGGTATATCATAATTCACAACTAGTTGCTGCATGTGTTGGTTTGGATCTCCTATGTCCCAATAACTATCCCAAATAGTAAAACTGTCTATGGGTTCATTATTTTCATTCAAATAGTTTTTTACAATATTACTAGAGGATGCCGTATAATTTAATTTCAATGATTTGGTTAGATTATAATTGAAACCATATTGATAATTAAATGCAAAATTTCTACGGTACAAGGGGTCAAGACCTATTCCTTCAACCTCTACTTGTCTAAATTGCTGGCGGTTGTACTGTCTATTGATATTAGTGTTAAACGAAATATTAGAAGGCAAATAATTAAAGTTAAAGTCACTCAATAACTTCCAGTAATTACTTTTTTTTAAAAACTTAGCTTTCTTGAATGGCTCTACTGGTTTAGGCTGAAAAGTGTATGCATAATCAACAGAAGAATTTGCCTGCTGGTCTACAAAATCTTCGATTTCAAAATCATGTCGTTCCACTTCGTTAAAAGACTGAGAGAAGGTGAAATTTTCAGGATCGTAAACATGTTGTTTTTGTTCTGGTTGGCGTTCTTTTCTGACACCAATAAAATTGATGCTTTTTCGCTTAGTGTAATCAACCGCTCTGCTAGTTATATTGTCTTTCTTATTTTGATCCGTTGTATTATCTAACAATTGTTTTAATTTGATGTCTTGATTAAAAGGGTCGTACTCTGGCGTGATCGTTTCTTCACCAATAGCATAATTAAAAGGCAGATTGACACCCCATTTTTGAGGTAATAATTTTCCAAGGTTTACATTAGTCACTATCGTATATTGCTCCGTATCTTCCCGACTTCTCTCATTAGGACCTTGTTCCAATGATCCAAAACCAATTGTGCTTTTTCTACCTGATGCGGAGACCGTTGCAAAATCAGCTAAATTTGTGTCTACATTCAATACTGCAGCCATTCCGCCTTGGTTGTCCATATCCGCTAAGCGAAGTTCATTAAACCAAACTTCTCCTTTTATATCATTGCGTAGATCACTGTTTTTCACCCCTACCATAAGTGTACGAACCAGTCCAAAATTTGGATTTCCTTTTATCCCTAACTTCAAGGTATTGGTTCCGTCCCCTTCTGGTTTAGAAGGATCCGCATCTGGATAATAAATTCCATCTAGTGGCAATGTATTTGGATCCACACTCATTGCTAAAATTTTTAATTTTGTCAACAAAGCCAATGACAAATCCATTTCATTTTCTTCTGGCCAAACTACTTCGGCGCTCAAAGGACTACAATCAGAATTGGACGCAGAGGAGGGAACAGTTACTTTTAAAGGAATCTCAATCTGGTAGAAATTTTGTGTAAAATCATTTCCAAAACGAATAAAACCAACCATCTGATTGTCTTGAAGAGGAATTTCACCTGGCAACGATTCAGCGTGCAAAAACATTTTCAATTTCTTAAATTGACGCATATCGATACTTACATTTTTAAAAACGGCTCTGGAATCTTCCGGCTCTAATCCGTTTCCTGAAACTCTCAATGCTAATGACTGCTCATTTTGGTTAATTACGGTATTATTATTAAACAATTGCTCTCTTTGTACTCCAGGAGGCGTAATGTAATTCACCGGACATCTTTGATTATTTTCCTGAACGTTGACCGCCAAAACATCTAAATTAGTGTTGTCATCAGCACTGTTTGTGTCATTAAAATCAAGCGTATTGGTATATCGTCTCCACTCGCCACGAACTAAATCTAAGGCTCCAAAACGAACTGTAACTTCTTCACTAAAACCCGTCATAAACATCCTCATGAAACGAATGGATCTAAAATCAGAAATATTCCCTATCGTGTTTTCAGGCTGAGCAACCGGAATTTTAAATTGCAACCATCGGGCTTCGGTCGTGGAGCCATCCGGCAAAGACACTTGTGTGTTTCTGACATCAGTAATATAATTTTGACCCACGTTCATTCCGGGTTGCACATCAATACTATATTCATAATAAGCATTGATTGTATTCATGGTATTGTCTCGGTTGATATCTTCCACGTCAGGAATGGTTGATGATCCTCTATTGGGGTCATTGATATCTACTGCCGAGTTTCCGTCAGTACCATTGTACATTTTGTATCGGTCTATAATTCCTCCATCTGCATTCAGATAAAAAGTATAATCATCAGCAGCTGGATCCAGTTCCGAGGCAAAATTAGTATACACGGCTCCTTCATTGGCATTAGCCAAACCATCCAAACCTATGTCTTGATTTCTCCTGTTATCGACATTGGTATCAAAGGCATAAATCAAGGACTGAGAAGCAGGAACATCTCCCCATAAAGGTCTTGGATTGACCAATATCTGATCTGGACCCAGTCCATTTTCATACTGCTTTCTTCCATCTTTTAGAACATCTTCCGAAATTTCTCCTAAATTGAAGTATATTTTTCCAGTATTTGAAACTGGAGCCTGACCATTTCCTACGTACGGATCTAGCACCCAAAACTGAATGTACTCTACGTTTCCTTGTTCAAAATTTGTTGAATTTAAAGAACGCATAATCCCTCCAAAATTTTCAGCTGGATTTGCATTTACATTTGAATTGTTGTTATAAGGCCCTCTTTCAGATGGATAATAACTCAAATCCAAGGTATTTACTACTTGCGTCTGCCCTTGCGCAATATCAGTCAGAGGATACAATTCTCTGCTAAAAATCCTTCTGGTTTTATTGAAAGACAAGTCTTCATTTGAGATTCCAACGGGCTTCTGAGTATAAAAAACGGGATCAATTGAGTACCACGCTAATTTAGCTCTTTTGAATCCATAGCTCAAATCATTGGCACTTGCATTAAAATCATAACTACTTGTTGTGTTTCGGTCTGGTGTTGATGCTAAACTCCATGAATAAGGGGAACGCATGTCAATTGTAGACTGAGATCCTTCAAAATCATCTACATAAATGGTCGATTCACCCTGAAACTGATCTGCTTTTGGCGAGTCTGGTTTCAAAAAAGCTATTTCGCCTCTTACCGATAGATTGGAAGGTACATCCGTATCAATATTTGGCAATTTATTTACTAAACGGGTCAAGAAAGGAACTTCTGTTGAGAAATTAGTATTGAAACCAAAAATCGTGTTGTTTACGGATTCCTGTCCGAAACTAGATTTTTGTGTAAACGGTCTTTCAGACATTTTCAAGAAGGTTCCTCCTACCACAAAGTTGTCCGAAATTTTATGTTCAATATTTAAACCCATAAACCTTCTGGTTTGCTGACCAAAAACAGAGTTGTTTTCCAAGGAGACTTCGATGGGTGTATTTGATGCTTGCAAGGACGGATCCAAAATTTGAACACGACCTAACTGATAATTCACACTATAGTCAATACCCTCTACTAAAAGTCTTCCTGCTGCGGTAACTACCACTGAACCTTGAGGAACATTGAACGCACCAATTGGTATACCATCGCCACCACTCGATTTGTATTTTCCTCGTAATAAGAATTTATTTTTTTCACTATCCTGCAATGCTCCTGCCTGTGTATTTCGATACATGCTGCGAAACACATATTTCTTTTGATTTTCATTGTAAGAGCTGACATTGTTATAATTTTCTGAGGAACCAGTATTCGACAACTTAGAAAATAGTAGTTCTCCAAAAGGCTCTTTGGTTGTAAATAGAATCCTTCCGTTTTGCGCATCGATTGTTAAACCTGGCATAAAATCAAAAAAACCGTCCCCTCCAGTTTGAGGATCGTTATTGTAATTTAACTTATCTAAATTGAATACCTTCAACAAAGGGGTCTCAGCAACTTCGTTATCTCTTGAAGGATTCGCTGGGAAAGGACTTCCTGGAACCTCTGTAATATAATTTAGAGGAGAAGGGTCTGTATAAAGAATATTAAATCTAAAATCTTGTTGTTTCAGTTGGTACCCCCCTTGAATCTGATAGATATTTTTCATCATCAAATTCCAAATTGGATTTTTAACATTAGTCAAATTGCTTTTCAACATTTTCAAAACCAAACTCTGCGAAATGATAGCCTGATTGGAAGGACTATTTCCTGTCACAACCGTTGCGTCTACTCCATCGTTTCCAAATTCTCCCACTTGGTATACTTTATCTCCAATGGTGTATTGATAAGCAACCGCTAAAACCTCATCATTAGCCAATCGCTGTTGCAATGAAATAAATCCTAGTTGTGGATTGAAGCTGTATTCGTTTGGATTCAGTTTTCTTGCGTTTTCTAATTTCGAATAATCCTGACCTTCACTTACCGTTACATTAAAACCAGAATTCGCAGTTACAATTTCACGAATATTAGGATTCAACAAACCTGTTCCAGCGTTTATTTGTGCTGGATTGTAATCATTATTTGAATTGTCAGTAGGAGAATCTATAGGATTGTTGAAAATCCCAGTAGAAGGATCTAAAACGACCACTTCATTATCAGGCAGTCCGGATAATTGCCCTTCTCCTAAATCTTGAAGTGCAATGATGTTTCTCAGATTATTATTGTTTGCCAATACCCGATTTTGCTTGTTAGTTACCCAAATTTCAATTCTAGAGATTTGTACTCTACTATCAATGAATGGATAATTTGCCAGCGATTTATCATATCGATTTCTAAAATATTGGGACAAGAAAAAGTGTCGGTCACTATCATAGTCCAAAGCAAACATTTCAAAATCCTCTATCGTGCCTCCTCCTTGCGCTATTAAACTTTTTGTTTGTGATTTTTGCTCTGAAAAAACACCTGTTATTGTGGTTTTTCCAAATTGCAGTTGGGTTTTTACTCCAAATAAACTTTGTGCTCCCCGAATTAAAGAACTGTTCAAAGGCATGCTTACATTCCCCACTTCTATTTTTTGAATGATATCATCCTCTGTAGGAGCATAATCTAATTTGATTAAATTTTGAAAAGCAAATGTAGACTGTGTATCGTAGTTCGCATTTACATTGAGTCGCGTTCCTACTTTTCCCATTAAACTCATGCTGATTCTCTGCTCAAAATCAAAGGAAAGATTGGATCGATTTCTAGGAGAAAAGGATGGATTATCCTGTTTTGTAAACCGCATTCCCAAATCCATTTCGACAGATCCCGTGGGTTTTACATCAATCGTATTGCTTCCAAAAATAGATTCAAAAAGGCCTGACTTCACATAATATCTAGGCAACAAATCTCTCTTAGCGAGTTCGCTTCCTTCTTTCTTGCCATCAATCGCATCCACTTTTTTCTTAAAATAATCACGCATGGATTCTTTTAAGACTAAATTTTCGTATTCTTTTGGCGTTAAAATAATAGGATAATTAATGGAAAATCCATCGACGGAATTGGTATAAACATAACGATCCGTAACCGGGTCATACGTGTAAGCAGATAAAATGCTTTGTGGGTTCTTTAGTTGCAGTTTCCCCAAAGAAAAGCCAGTTTTTACAGTGTCCTGAGCCACCTGCTCTACTTGGGCCTGAGACACAAAACCACAAAATAAAACAAGCAAAAAAATAAAAATTTTATGCATACAACGCGGGGTCTTAAATACCGTTTAAAGGTTTTTTAAAGCTTTTTTAATGATTGATTCTACAGAAGCATCCGGATCTTCTTTAACAATCTTTTCTATAATTTTTTCTGAAGTTTTTCGTACAAATCCTAAAACTTCCAAAGCTGATAACGCTTCATCTCGATTTGTATTGCTTTGCGACATAGAAACTTCGTCTAAATCATATAATTTTAAGACTTTTTCTTTTAAATCTAAGATTACGCGTTGGGCAGTTTTACTCCCTATCCCTTTAATTGACTGAATGGTAACTACGTCAGCAGATGCTATAGCATTAGTGATTTGTTTTGGGTCAAGTGAAGAAAGCATAGTTCGCGCGATGCTTGCTCCTATTCCGGAAACGGATAGTAAAAGTCTGAAGATCTCTCGTTCTGACTTTTCTATGAAACCAAAAAGTGTATGCGCATCTTCCTTAATTTGAAGATGCGTATATACTTTTATAAAATCGGTATTGGGTAATAAAGAATACGTATGTAGGGAAATATTAACATGGTAGCCTACGCCGCCACAATCTATGATTATATGCGTTGGTGATTTCTCAGCTAATTTTCCTTGTAAATGTGCGATCATGATTAATAAAATATTGCCAAATATAATGAAATTAACATACTTTTATGTTTTACTGACAACTTTAACTATTTACTTTGATCCCATTTAATTAAATCTGCTTGGTTTTCTTTGCCTGTTTTTCCTGAGCATCGATTACTGCAATAGCGGCCATGTTTACCATTTCCTCTACGCTAGCACCTAGTTGAAATATATGAACTGGTTTTCCTAGTCCTAACATGATAGGCCCAATAGAATCAATCTTATTTAATTCTTTCAGAAGTTTGTACGTGATGTTTGCAGAGTCTAGATTTGGAAAAATTAACGTATTTACTTTTTTACCTGCTAATTTAGAAAAAGGAAATTTCGCTTTTAGTAATTCTGGATTTAAGGCAAAATCTGCTTGAATCTCCCCGTCAATTATAATATCAGGATGATTTTTATGTAAATAAGAAACTGCTTCTCTTACTTTGGCTGCATTTTCGTTTGTAGAGGATCCAAAATTAGAAAATGAAATCATTGCAATAACTGGCTCTACCCCAAACATTTTAGCCGTTTTAGCGGTCATGATTGCTATTTTAGCTAAATCATCAGCAGATGGATTGATGTTTATCGCCGTATCGGACAAAAACATTGGCCCACGAGCCGTCATCATCATATTAGTAGTAGCAACAATAGAAGCTCCCGGTGCTTTTTCGATTAATTGCAACATAGGTTTAACCACTGAAGGATAACTTCTGGAATGTCCTGTTACCAGTGCATCAGCTTCGCCTTCATTAACCATCATTGCGGCAAAATAATTGCGTTCCCGCATTAATTTTTGTGCATCTAAAAAGGAAATGCCACGTCTTTGTCTAGAAGACCAATACGTTGTAGCAAATTTATTTCTTCTATCTTTTTCCTCATCAATTTTAGGATCTATAATTTGAACATCCGCATCAAAACCAATTTCTGCTTTTAATTCTAAGATAATTTCCTTATTACCTAATAAAATTGGAAAACCAATTCCTTCTTCCAATACGATTTGAGCAGCTTTTAGCACATCTAAATGGTCTGCTTCAGCAAAAACGATTTTTTTAGGATCCATTTTAGCTCTGTTTGTAATCAAACGGAGCATTTTGTTGTCATTTCCTAAACGATCTAAAAGTTCTTCTTCGTATTTATTCCAATCCGTGATAGGATTCAATGCTACACCAGAATCCATTGCTGCTTTGGCAACAGCCGGAGCAACAATCGTGATTAATCTTGGATCAAAAGGTTTAGGAATAATATATTCTCTACCAAAATTTAATTTGGTAGCGCCATAAGCAATATTAACTTGTTCAGGAACGGATTGCTTTGTCAATGCCGCTAATGCTTTTACAGCTGCCATCTTCATCTCCTCGTTTATTTTAGTAGCTCGAACATCCAGTGCGCCTCTAAAAATGTACGGAAACCCAAGCACGTTGTTCACCTGATTAGGATAATCGGAACGACCGGTAGCCATAATTACGTCTTTCCGAGTTGCAACAGCTAAGTTGTAGTCGATTTCTGGATCTGGATTTGCCATTGCAAAAACAATTGGATTATCAGCCATTCCCAACAACATTTCCGGCGACATGATATCTCCCGTCGACAATCCTAAGAACACATCGGCATTGACTAATGCTTCTTGTAAGCTCACGGAAGGAATATCTTTAGCATATTTTAATTGCAATTCAGATAGTTTTGGATTGTCTTTAGTTAGCAATCCCTTGCTATTGAACATAAAAATATTTTCAATTTTCACACCTAGCAAAACATACAAATTAGCACAAGCAAGTGCAGCGGAACCAGCTCCTGAAACCACTAATTTTACGTCTTCTGCTTTTTTATCTGCTAATTCTAATGCATTCAACAATGCCGCAGATGAGATGATAGCCGTACCATGCTGATCATCATGCATCACAGGAATATTCAATTCTTCCACCAACCTTCTTTCGATTTCGAAAGATTCCGGTGCTTTAATATCTTCAAGATTAATTCCACCAAAAGTTGGTGCTATATTTTTAACCGTTTGAATGAATTCTTCAATGTCTTTTGTTCCAATTTCGATATCGAAAACATCAATATCAGCAAAGATCTTAAACAACAATCCCTTTCCTTCCATTACTGGTTTAGAGGCTTCCGGTCCAATATCCCCTAACCCTAAAACGGCGGTTCCATTTGTGATTACTGCGACTAAATTTCCTTTAGCGGTATATTTATAAACATTGTTTACATCTTTTGCGATTTCTAAACACGGCTCAGCCACACCAGGAGAATAGGCCAAAGACAAATCTCTTTGTGTTGCATATTTCTTAGTGGGAACTACTTGAATTTTACCAGGAGTTGGCTTTGCGTGGTATAATAATGCTTCTCTTCTTTTGCTATTCTTTTCCATTGTTTTTAGATTTTATTCTAGTTTACAAAGATAGAAGACTTGGTTTAAAAAGTCAGCTTTTATCCTATTCTTTTAAAAAAATTAAACCATCAATAACAACCACCAATAAAAATAGCCGCAAAAAATGCGGCTATTTTTAGTTTTTCGTTTAGCTCCTTTTTATTGGGTGATATAAGAGTTTAAATGCTGAATCGTATCTTTTTGCATCTCGATAATAGCTTTTACTACATCACTAATAGAAATAATCCCTATTACAATTTCATTTTCAAGAACAGGCAAGTGTCGTACTCTTTTTGTACTCATTAATTCCATGCAATACTCTAAATTATCCGATGGGCTCACGGTCACCACATTTGTTTCCATGATTTCATGAACAAAAGCTTTTTTTGAAGATTTTGATTTCAAAACGATTTTTCGAGCATAATCCCTTTCAGATAAAACGCCTTTCAAAACTGTACCTTCAATGATAAGAATTGCTCCAATGTTTTTTTCGCTCATCACGGTCAATGCTTCATATACAGTGTTAGTGGAAAGTATGGAATATACTTCCTTTCCTTTAGTGCTTAAAATTTGATTAACAGTCATAATTGATTCATTTAGTGAATCATAAAGTTAAAAAAAATATGCATTCAAACAACAAAAATATTTTTTAGCATTAAAATAGATCCTCTGGTGCAATCAATTCTCCTAATTTTATTTTTAATTCCGCGCTTAAAATTTGCAATCCATATTGATAGGACGCATTCATCCAACCAAAACCTTCCTTTGCGATGTAATCAAATTCTGTTCCTACATTACCATATTCGGCAAAAACCTTATGTGAACTGATTTCCAAATCGAATTTTTCTGGAATTGTTCCATTGTATTCTACAGCATTTATGGTAATTAACCACAACCATCGGTACACCATTTCTTGTGCTTTATCTAAATAGTTATACTTAAGCAACCCTTCCCATAGCAACATTTGATGTGGTGCCCATCCAAAAGGATAATCCCATTGTCGTTGCGGTTCATCCTTGGAGACATTAGCACTACTCGCCTTCGTACTTCCTGTGATTCCACCTATTTTTATAAAATGCGGCAGGGCTACTTCCACTAATTTTTTAGCTTGATTTTCAGTACACAATCCTGCCCACAAAGGAAAAAAGGTTGTAGCTGCCTCAAATGGAAATTGTTCTTGGTTTACAAAATCATAATCAAAATACATTCCTGCAGCTTCATTCCAGCACAATTCATTAATTTTTTCTTTTCTAAATGCAGCCTTTTGTTCCCATTCATTAGAAGTACACTTTACATCTCCAATTTGAAAGGTGTTCCCAAAATAGGTTGCAATTAAATAAGCAATGTCTTTTTCGTATTTATAAAGAAAACTATTTACATCAACGGAATTTAAGTTAGCACACCTATTTATAAGTCGATCCGTTGTGTCATGACCACTTTCACGCAAGCTTCGGTCATGAACAAAATACAGATCCAAATCAGCGTCAACCAATTTTCTTTCTAAATATTCTTTCTCAAATGCGCGAATCGGCATGTTATATTTTTCAGCATAAGGCGCTAAAACATCGTCAAAATGCCCAGGTTCCACTTCAAAGGGCATTCCAACGCCTTCCGCTTTATATCGGTTCAAACCCGTTTCTGTCAATCGGTTTCCTAACACCATCCAAACCGTATTGTATTCTAAAATAATGGCCTCCAAATGGCTCTTTAACCATTCTTGGTTAGGCACATTTTCTTTTACAATTTCAACAATCAGAGAAGAATACAATGGCGGTTGTGTTCTTGTCAAGTAATAACTTCGGTTTGCATTCAGAATTTTGCCGTAATGTGTGATTTGGTATTTAAAGTTCTCCGCGATAGCCATGGCTTTTTCGAGTTGGTTATCGATTAAAAGACCAATACCAATAAAATAACTATCCCAGCCATACATTTCATTGAATCTTCCGCCAGGGACTACAAATGGAACTCCTTGCAAACTATATATTTTTTGTTCTAAAGCCAAAGCTAAAATCCCTGGTTTATTGTTTAAAGTAGCCACATATTCCATGGAATAATTTACAGGTAGAATAGCTACTTTGAAATTCTGAAGTTCTTTTTCTAAATCTTGAAAATAAGAAACCCCTTGTTTGTCCGTTGCAGCAACATAAAGTGTTGGAACATCACTATTAGTTTTTTCGTCTTCAAGAATCTGAGCCAAGCCTTTCTTGTCTATCGTTCTAGTGAGCTCATTCCAATAATCATACTTGATTTTTCTTGAAATTCGATCGACAGGATTTTCTTGTATACGGGCTAAGTCCACTTCACCCATCTCCATTTTACTTTCTTTTAGCACTGCTAATTCTTGAAGTAAATTTGACAAATAGTAGGTTCCCGCAATAACCTGTTCTTGCTTTGTCTTTTCGTCAATTAACACAAATCTTTTAGGGCCTTGGTCGTCTTTGGTGATTTTTTTATCTTGATCAGTATCTTCTTGAAGTAAAAGTTCCCGAAAAGTTTTATCTATGTTCAGTGAGAATTTCATGATTTAGCGGTGAGTTTTTTTAGAATAAAGAAAGAAATAAGCAATAACGACATTGGAATTAGAGTATAATAAAAGGCGTTTTCTGGTCCTTCATTTTTAAATAAGTAACCAATAACTCTAGAACCCAAAGTACCCCCAAGTGCAGAGAAGACGACTATTAAACCCGTCATGGAACTGTGTAATTTTTTTGGCAAAGCACTTAAAACCACCGAATTTAATAGCGGATAAATAGGCGCAATAAAAAGCCCCACTAATGGAAAAGCAAATCCTATTATTGGAATATCGCCAAGCGAATTGATTTCTTTAACCTCTAAACCAACTGTTTTAGGAAGTACAAAAATTACAATCAGCATAGCTGCTACAATACAAAAACTAAGTACCCAAATCCAATTGACCCTTTTTGTAATTACTCCTGCCAAAAGTCGTCCTACAGCTAATGAAATAGCCAAAATACTCGCCATCATAATACTGATATTCTCTGGTAAATGCAACACTTTACTATTGAAAGTAGGCAACCAAGACATGATTCCCTGCTCAATCATTACAAACAAGAATGCGCTGATTACAAAAACAATCGTCAATAATTTTGCGAATAATTTGAACATTTCTTTGAAGTCATCGGCTAAATCAACACCCGGAATTTCGTTTTGATTTTCGAATTTGGTAAAAAACAAAAAACCAAATGACAATAACGAAATCCCAGCTAACAACCAATAAACATTCAACCAAGCATCAGGATTGGCATCAGAATTAAAAGCGGGAAATAAGAAATAAGCAAGCGCAATTCCAATCATAAATAAACCTTCTATGCTACTCATCAAACTATTATGTTCTTGTTGATTCTCCGTAATTGTTCCAATAAGCGAATAAACAGACACTTTTATCAACGCAAATGAGACGCCTACAGTGGCAAAAAGCACCTTGGCCATATCAAATGAATTTCCAAAATACATACTAATACATGCCACAGAAACCAAGGCCAGACCAATAAGCATGGCTTTTTTATACCCAAGCCTTGGCAAAAACGAAGCAATTAAAAAGGACACTATAGCGATAGGTAAATCCTTGTAAGCTTCTAGAACGCTTGCCTGCAATTCATCAACGCCATAATTTTTTTGTGCCTTTAATATCACAATTCCCACGCTGTTCAGTAGAATTGCAAATACAAAGTAATTGAGATACATGGCAATTTTAACCGTACTTTTTTTCATCTTTTACCTTATGTTTGAGGTGAACTATAATTTAGTACTAAATTATAGTTCAGTAATTAAATATTCTTAAATGTGATTTGATTTCTGCAATCTAGATTCATTTTAATATTTTAACAGGTCTGCTTTTTTAAATTCCAATACAAAATTTAAAAACTCATATTGTTTGTGATTCCGTTTTCTATGTGGTTAATCGTAAAACTATTTGTTAAAAGGTTCACTTTTAAATGCGCAAGCGCGTCACCGTTCACCCATTTTATATCTATACCAGTTGCATCAGTATCGTTAATTTCTACTTGACCTGAAAAAGCAGCAGATGTATTACGTAAACGAATAATTTGCAACTGTTTCTGAACAACGTCAGTTTTCAAACCTTGCTCAATATCCTGCATTGACAATGCAGTACGATTGATTTCTTTATGTCCTGCACTACCGCCATTATCTGCCGCTTCGTAATTATTTTTTCCCGCAAAAATATCCAAGTACCATACTTGTGGTATTCCTGGAACAAACATTTGGATAACTCTTGCTAAAAGCAACTTTTGCTCGTCTTCTCCCAAAGCACTAAAAAAAGTAGCATTGATTTGATAATAAGAAATTTTCTTTCCTGAAGGATCGTATAAGTTTTTTACACGTCCACCCCGTTCCATTATTGTAGTCATTATCCCTTCAATCTCGGCATCCTCTAACAATCCTTTATTATAAAACCCATTTACCTCTTTGCCTTTCAAGTCTAAAACAGGAATTCCATCATGGCAACCTAACATGTTTACTGTTTTATATCCTTTAGCAATAATTTCTTTGGCCCAGCTTAACAAAGCACTACTAGTTTTGTTTTCGATAGTATGTATCGTTAAACCTGGCAAGAAAAAGTCGTAAATATGGTATCCTTCAGTAGCAACCTCATCATGTAAATGCAAACCATACTCTGCATGAATTTCTGGCAGAAGCATCAAATTATTTTTTTGTGCGATTTGATTAATACGTTCTAGATATTCCCAAGTTCCCGGTTTGTTAAAAAAATTGGACTCCCCAACTTGTTTGTGCAAATAGGCGAAAGCATCTAAACGGAGAATAGTACATCCGTAACCCTTAACCTTTTTCAGGGTCTCGTCATAGAAATCCCAAACCAAAGATGATTTCCCATTGACATCCATTTGCCCTAAATAGGAACGCTTTTGTTCTACAATTTGTAAAATATCGATTTTTAATGGCGTACAATCTTTAAAATCAATCATTGAAAAATCTTGATTATTTGCTATGGCCTGATTAATGACAGGAACAATATATAAACATTGCGCTTCCGTTAATCCTTTTATGTTTTCCAACTCATCTATTGTGATTGAATTGTAGGTGATTTGTTGATAAAAAGTATTCCAATAGGGTTGTTCTGAACCATCTGGAAAACGCACTTTTAGGATTGGCAACCCCGACTTTCTCATAAACAACTTGTTGAGAAACTCCGGTTGTGGAATAATTATTCCATCTTCATTTTTAACACCATTCCCCTCCCAAAACTCATTCCAATTGATGAAAAAATCTTTATACTTAGATTTATTTCCATGTTGCAATAGGTCTTTGAACTGAGGAGATGCAACAGAAAGATGGTTTAAAACAATGTCAAATTTCAATTTAATTTGAAGTTCTTCTAAATCTTTTAAGTCCTTAGAATCTACTAAATCTGTATTAATATCATAATCAATAATAGAAAAACCTCTATCTAAGTCACTATTGAAAAAGGTAGGCAAGACATATAACAAAGAAAAAACATCTTTGAATTCGGTCATTTTGAGCATTTCAATCGTATCACTTAATTTTTCACCAATACTATCTGGATACACATTAAGCATTACGCCGTTGCTAATTTTTGTACTATTTTGTTGCATGATATTTTATAAAAGTTTTGAAAGGATATTGATATTATCCGGTAATCGACCCACATTTTGCAATTTTAAAGCGGCTAATTTTAAAGCAATATCTAAACATTCTTGGATTGATTTTTCCTTGATATAAGCAAATAAAAATCCGGACCAAAATGCATCACCAGCGCCTGTAGTATCCATAACCTTATCAATCTTTATCGCTGGCATTTCAATTACTTTTTCTCCTTTTTGAGATAATTTCACCCCTTTGCTACCTAAAGTCAAACAAACAATGTCCACACCTTGATCATGAAAAAACTGAAAAATTTCATCATGAGGTAGCTCTTTCTCAAAAAGGCGTAGCATATCGTCCTCACTAATTTTTATCAATGGATTGAATTGGCAATAGGTTTTAATTACTTTAAACGCTTTCTTTTGACTTTTCCATAGTTTTCTTGCGTAGTTCACATCGATACTCAGCTTACAACCTAGGTTATATGCTTCTTGCGCCTTTTTTAAGATCGTTTTTTGCGCAGGATTTTTACTCAATGCAAAACAGGTAGTATGAAATATGGTTGTATTTGCTAGTGTTTCGCTTGAAATTTGCTCTTCATAAATACAACAATCTGCAGAGCGATACGGTATAAAATCTGGAGTACCATCTGACCTCGAAACAAAAATCACGCTTGTAGATTTGTCTTCCAAAATGTTCAAATGATCCGTATTCACTCCAACATCACCAAGTCGCTCCGCAATATATGTCCCAAAACCATCCTTCCCAACCGTTGCAACCATGATAGTATTTAAACCCAATCGGGTGGAATTCATAGCAACGTTAGTAGGGGAACCGCCTAAATACCTATGATAATCTCTTGTTTCATTTATCAATACTCCTTCTTGATGCCCGATGAAATCAACAAGAACTTCACCTACACAAAGAATGTCTATTTTATCCATCTTGTTGTTTATTGAACTATTCACTTACTTTTATCTTTTTTATTTTTATCAATAGTGTGCATAGTGCTGCAATCGCTAATAATACACCCGCAAAACTTATTGCTTGACGTGGATCATTGTCTAGAAAATTCCTTAGTATATAACCAAATGATAGGTTTTGAATAATCATAGGAATCACAATCATCATATTAATAATACCCATATACACGCCATATCTTTCTTTTGAAATAACAGCAACAACCATCAAATACGGAATTCCCATCATACTTGCCCATGCAATTCCATAACCAATAACCACTGCAAAAAACACATACTGATTTTGCACCATTGGAAACCATAAAAAAGAAACGGCTCCAAATAACAGACACACAAAATGAATCATTTTAGCACCATGCTTTTTGGCTAATTTTGCCAAATAAAAAGCAATTGAAAAGGTAACTATAAAACCAAATGCACCGATTAACCCGTTCCATTCTACCGCTTTTTCATAGCCTGCAGGGTTCTTTGGGGTTACATCCCAAACGGATAATGCAATACTTTTTGAATTATTTTGCCAATAACACATCATCGCATACCATTGAAACAAGTACACCAAGAAAAGCTGCCACATTACTTTTGGCATTTCCAAAACTGCTTTGTAGATATCAATAAAAGGAGAAAAAACATTTAAAGGCTCCGCTTTCAAAACAGCCAATTCTTCCACAGTAGGCGGAATTTCCTTGGTTTTACTCATGCTCCACCAAATAGAAGTAACAGAGAGTACAGCACCTAGAAAAAAGGAAGCGTATATCCAAGTGGGCAAAGAACCTGTGTATCCAACAAAGACAATTGGAAACAGAAAAAGAGAGATATACGCTAAAAACTGCCCAAAACCAGTAAAGAAACTTTGTGCTTGAAAGCCCATTGGTTGTTGTTCTTCATCTAGTGTATCTGCAATAAAAGCGCGATAAGGCTCCATCGCAGTATTGTTACCCACATCTAGAATCCAAAGTAAACCAGCTGCCATCCACAGTGAACTGCTGAATGGAAATAAAAATAAAGCGATACTACAAATTATGGCTCCAATAAAAAAGTACGGTTTGCGCCTTCCCCATCTTGGATGCCATGTTTTATCACTCATTGCACCTATGATGGGCTGAATCAGCAATCCCGTTAACGGTCCCGCAAGATTCAGAATCGGAATTTGGTCCGGACTGGCGTGCAAAAAATCATAAATGGGATTTACAGCACTTTGTTGCAAGCCAAAACTATATTGTATTCCAAAAAAACCAACATTCATATTGATTATCTGCCAGAAGCTTAATTTTACCTTTAAATTCATTCTAGATGGTTAATTTGTTAATTTTTTCTAAATTTAATTTTAATATTGCCAATTAAAAACAGAATAAAAACAAAAACGTTTTCGGAAGACCCGAAAACGTTTTCGATAATTTAAATCAATTAAAAAAACCTTTCTATTTTGATGCAAAAGGGACAATTATTCGGGTCTCCCATTCCAATTCATTTCCTCCATTAAAAGGATTTGATAAGAAATTTTCCAACACTTTATTTTCCAATGCAATATTGTGCTTTTTTGCATAATCCAGTAGCGCAAACCAAGCTCTGTCTGAGGTTCTGAAATTTCCAAAATAAGTCGCTTTCAATCCTTTGACTGCTGCTAAAGTTTTGAACTTTACTAATTCATTCTCAATGATTTTTGTGTTTTTATCAATTGGAAAACAATAATTAAAATCGATTGTTTCTTGATCTAAATCCCAATTTGTAATTTCAACATAAGGTCTTCCAATAATTTTTATTTTATTTTCAAACAAAAAACCGGTAATCATTGCATCGTTTCGAATCATTGTTTGTCCTTTTTCTTGCAAAACACTTTTTAAATTAATGTAGGCTACAAATGTTTCTTCCGAAGTTCCTTCTCCATCAATTCTTACTTTAAAATTTTTCAAATGTTCGCTCAAACCTTTCTTAAAATCAATTACTTTTTTGATTTGTTCTTGCTTGAAATCTGTATTAAAAAATGGCGCTGTTAGTTTATTGTACCAACTATGATTTCTATCTTTTATCCCAACATTCACTTTAGTCACCGAATCGTTTATAGCGGTAATATCCCACGTATATTCCATTTGGACCGCTCCTTTTTTTATTTCTTGTTTAATAAAATCAAAGTTTCGTTTTTCTACAATCGTATACTTTTCTTTTTCTTTTTCCAATTGAAGAACAGACCATTCCTGAATTCCTTGAAAAACGGTTCCAGTAGCTGCATTTACTTTAAACGAAATGCAATAATCAGTCTTCTTTACAAATAAATACCAAATTAAAAACAAGGATAAAAACGCACTACAAACTATTATAATTTTTTTTCTGACTGTCATTATTCTTTAATCATCTTTAATTTTTCGACAATAAAATTTCCTATGGTTTTACCATGATCAATTCCGTTTACAATGGCGGCTCTGTAATGAATTCCTCCATACAAGCGACTCATAGCCGCTTCCTGAGCGGCGGCGTTAAAGGATCCGAAATTTCTTTTTGGCAACCCAAACTGTAATTCAGTGTCATCTATATACGAAAAATTATCTCCAAAAACTGAGGTTAAAACTATTGCTGAACATGTTGAAACCACAGAATGACCGCTAGTATATTCTGGAAAAGGAGGCGTTTGCAATAAGGGTTTCCAATTTTCATCAATATTTTGATTGATTACTGTTTCCGGACGCACTACATTACTTTTGAATTTTTGATCCCAACAACTGATAAAACCTTCAAAAATACCAATCGAGGTTTTCGTGTAGGCAAAAACTGTTTTAGCAAAGTCAGCATTTGATTTTTTTGATGCAATTTTTACAATTCCTATCCAATGAGCTCCTGGTGTAATTTTCTTTTTGGCAAACATCATGTGTCCTTGGGAGACCGAAACGTAAGGATTACAATCCCAGAATTGAGCAATTTTAATTTCTTCTGAATTATCTCCTTTTTTAACCATCTCTTTGCTAATATCATAGACTTCTTGAACTTCCTTAAAAAATGGAGATTTTTTATCTAACGAAAATGCAAAAGCAGGAATTGGTTTGAATTGAGCGGCAGAGTCGAGAACCAAAGTCCTTATTTCTCCCCAATGTGGCTCCACGGCATCCATGTATGCTGGCGGTGTAGGTTGCCATCTTCCTGGTTGATTGGCATAAACCGAAAATTTAGACATGGTTCTAGTTTCTTTATAATTGTCTTTTGCCATCCATTTCTTGATGCGCTCAGCAACTTTTAGTCCGTATTCTTTAGAAACTATAAACTCTTCTTCATTTTCGTCAGTCCATTTCTGATATAAACTATCTCTGAATTTGTCTACTATTTCCTCTGAGAAAACTAATTGCTTACTTAATTCCATGTGTGCTACAAGAGCTGCCAAAGGCTGATTCACGCCGCTTTTCAAATCTAACTTTGGTATAGAATCCAGTCCGTTCAATTGATTTTGAAGACTGATATACGTCTTACTGTTTTGAGCCATGATTTCATAAGCCGCAATGTTTGGATACACAAAAATCCTACTGGCAACAGGTGGCGAAAAAATATCATGAATCATGATTTGAGTAACATTATCTATTGCAGCATGATATTCATCGGTAGTAACGACAATCGATTTATCCTTTTTACAAGAAATAAAAAGAAGACTAATTATGGCAATACTAAAAATTTTTGCTTTCATTTTTTATTAATTTGTAGGTTGCTTTTTATTTCCATTTTTAGCAGAAGGCATTTCGTAAAGTTCTGCTTTTTTATTGTTGATGGTAACCAGCATGTATTTTTTGCCATTTAAAGTAATAATATCAAGGTGTCTAACTGCTTTTTGAGTTAAATCAATTCCTATTTGATTGCCTAAAAATATAGTTTTTTCATTTTTGATTAAAGCTCCTGAAAAACCATCAAATCTGCTGTGGTATGGAGAAACTCCAAAATAATTTCCAGCAGCAAAAACTTCTTCTCTGGCATCTGAATCAAAATTAGATTTTACAAAACTCGTAATTGGTGCGACTTGCATTTTATTAGAAAAGGGAACAAAAGTAAATTTCCCCTTATCGTTTCTTAAATAACCCGATTTCAAATTATGTACTTCAAATAATTTTGCTTTTTCAAGTATTTTTGGATCAAAAACTTCTTCCAGTGTTTTTCCTGCAAAGGATTTATAACTATTGAATTTCTTTTTTAGCATTCCGCTGAATTGTTCCGCTAACTCATCCAGCCCTAAAGTTGTGTAGTATTTTGCGTTTTTTTCTATTGCCACAATAGTTTCAAAATTTCCATTAGTATCAAAATCATCGTAATACATCTTCATTGGAAAATCAGCGGACGCTTTAAATTTTGAATTCAGACCCCAATTCCCAACTAAATAATCTTGATCGCCATCCTGATCGATATCAAAAGGAATTATGGACTGCCATAATCCATTGCTTTTTTCCGGAAAAACAGTTGCTGTTACATCCGTAAATTTACCGTTTTTATTTGCGAAAAATGTAGGTTTCATCCATTCTCCAATTACAATTAAGTCCATTTTTCCATCCTTGTTGAAATCAGTAAAAACAGCATCCGTAACCATTCCAATTTTCTCAAAGGTTTTGTTTTGGACCACCGTAAAAACTCCTTTTGTATTGTTTAACAAGTAGCCATCTGGAAGGCTACCAAATCTATTATTTATGGAATTATTACCCACAAAAAAGTCTAAGTCTCCATCATTATCATAATCAAAAGCCTTAACAACGGAGCCATTTTGTGCTATTTTAGGCAATGCTGCTTTAAGGAATTGATTGCTTTTATTCAAATACAAACGATCCTGTAAGTCCGCTGCATTTTCACCTCCACCGGAAGCAACATACAAATCATTTAATCTATCATTATTGAAATCTCCAATCACCGCGGAGGCATCTTCAAAAACAGAATCCTTTTCGATTTCAGTAACTTTATTTTTTACAAATCCAGTAGCATTTTGAAAATAGATCATTGCTTTTTTACCTTTGGAACCACCAAAGAATATATCCTCTTTTCCATCACCGTTTAAATCCCCTATTGCCGTTGCAGGACCTCGATCTGACCGTTGATACGGAATTAATTTTTGAACTAAAAAGTCGACATAATCATTTTCCTGATGCGTAAAATCGATTCCTAATCCTGTTTCTATCCTTTTGAAAATGGGTAAAACAGTAGGATGTAACTTTTTGTAATCAAAAGCTTTCCTGTCTTTATTTGCTTTTATAGTTAGCGTTTGAGCCGTTTTAACATTTTTCAAGGTTTGGTAGGTCTTATCAGGCCAAACCACCACTAATGAATCAATTTGTTTTGTTCTACCATAGCCAAAATGGATTATTGGTTCTGATGAAGATTGAAATCCTCGGGTAGTCTGCAGTTCCTTGAATTGTTTTTTACCTTTCGAATACGAAATCACTTTGGCTCCAATTCCAAAAGTATTTTTTCCTGTAAACCGAAGTTTCAATTTTAAATAGTTTGCTTTCGCATCCGTTTTATTGATGTAAACTGAAGCAATAGCATTCGTATTATTAGTGATTACATCCAAATCCCCATCATTATCGAGATCAGCATAACCACTACCATTTGAGATTATAGAATCATTTTCTATCCAATCCTTCGAGCGGTTTTTAAATTGTAAATCAGTTGCCCCTTGAAAAACATAATTCGTTACATTCCCCTTTGGCATTCGCTTCAAAGCCTCTTTATCCAATAACTTTGTGGTGTTAATTTTACTTTTTATTTGATCATTTGAATAATATTTCACATAGTCCAAATCATTTGGACGCTTTGGAATTCCGTTACTCACAAAGATATCCTGCTCCCCATCTTGATCATAATCTCCAAATAAAGTACTCCAACTCCAATCTGTTGCTGCAATACCACTTAGCAAAGCAGTTTCGGTAAAGTGGTTTCCAGCTTGATTCAATTGTAACATGTTTCTCGTGTACTGGTAATGATAGCCCAATTTCTCGGTTCTCATTTTTAGCATTTGTACATTATCATCCCCCAACGACGATTTCAAAACTTTTTCATCCTCGGGCAACATATCTAAACTCAGAATATCAGGAAAACCATCATGATTAACATCGGCAACATCGACCCCCATAGAAAAACGACTGGTGTGACCAAAATACTGTTTGAGACTTTCGGTAAAAGTTCCGTCTCCATTGTTTAAATAGTAATAATCATCTTCGTGAAAATCATTTCCCACATAGATATCTGGATAACCATCTAAATTAAAATCAGAAACTGCCAATCCCAAACCATATCCATTGGCACCGCCAAAAATCCCTGCCTGTTCACTTACATCGACAAATTTTCCGTTATCATTGCGAAATAATTTATCTCCACACTCATAGCTTCTTTTGTTTCGAACGGAAGCAGTACCAAAAGAGGATTCAGAGTGTACGGCGTGATTCAATAAATACATGTCTAAATCTCCATCTAAATCATAATCAAAAAATGCTACCGAAGAGCTGTAATTATCTAAATCTAATCCGTATTCAGCTGCACTTTCTGTAAAAGTGTTGTCCTTATTATTGATGAATAATTCATTTTGACCTTCGAAACCATTGATTCCTACTACCGCACAAACATAAATATCGAGATAACCGTCTCCATTTACGTCAGCCATAACGGTACCGGCGTTCCAATCACTTTGACCTTCTACTCCAGCTTTTGCCGAAATTTCTTCAAACTTATTGTTCCCTTTATTTAAATACAGTTTGTTTTTTCCTTGATTAGATGTAAAATAAATATCAACTAAACCATCGTTATTAATGTCGCCAAGAGCCACACCACCACCATTGTAATAGTACAAGTAATCTAAAATGGAAATGTTTTTAGAATCCAAAAGTTGGTTGTTAAATAAAATACTGCTTTCCTCCGAGGGCAACATCTCAAATAACTTCCCTTCCTTTTTGGAACAGCTACTAAACAGCAATAAAGCCAATCCTATTCTAAAATAATTATTCATTGCGTCTAAATATTTTTGGGGTATTATCATTAACAACCGCTATGATCGATACCGTTTTATTTTTGTCTTTAATTAGCTTCAGGTTTTTCACCTCTCCTCTAATAAAGAAACCAGATTGATTATAAGGCAACCAGAGAAAAGTTCCGTTTTTACTGCCTAGAAGAACGCTACCGTAATTGGCGTCCAATCTCGAAAACTGTGGTTTAAATTCGTATTGATTTCCTCCCAATACCAAATCCAAAATTCCGTCACTATTTACATCCATTACACAAATTGAATTTACAGACGAGAATTGAACTTCTTTTGGGAGTGTTTTAATTTCAAATTTACCACTTCCTTTATTTATTGCAATGATACTTTCTTGTATATTGACTGTCTTTTGTATCGAATTACTAACTATTTCCGGGACAAATAATTCTTGAAAGGTCTTTGTAGCATAATCCTTGTAACTCAAATTTTTCTTTTTAACCGATGGAATCTGTCGCGCTAATTCTTGCTTTAAGTTTATTGGTAAATCTTTACCTTCAATTGATTGAGTTGCTATTTGTTCAATAGTTCCATTATTATCAAAATCATTGACAAACAATTTCAATGGGTTTGTAGCAGCTGGTTTGTACGGAGTATTTGTCCCTTTATTACCCAAAATTAAATCTTTCTTACCATCATTATTTAAGTCCACACAACGCACTGCGTTCCAGAAACCTTTATAATCAATAAGATTCGATTTATATTCAGTCAATCTTCGACCGGTATTTTTAAAAATCATAGGAGCGGTCCAATCGCCAACCAAGATTAAATCCTTTTTGGAATCATTGTCAATATCTTCCCAAATGGCATCAGTAATCATTCCAACCGTATTAATTTTGAATGCCTTTTTGTCAATTACATTAGTGAAATTCCCTTTGCCGTCATTTTCCAATAACAAATGCTTCGGATCAATTCCATACACACCGGGAACGCTTCGACTTCCTATAAATACATCAATGTCACCATCATTATCAAAATCATAAGGAGCAATTACAGCTACATTGTTATTGGTCGTTGGCATATTAGTTTTGCTTTTTACAAAAACTCCTTTACCGTTATTTAAATACAAACGGTTTATATAGTTGGCCTGATCCGCTTTTTCGTTTCCACCTGAACCTACTAACAAATCAAGATCACCATCATTATCTGCATCGAAAAAACTGGCTGCCGTATCTTCAAAATTAAAATCGACATCCAAGTCTTGCTGTGAAGTTATAGCAAAATTACCATTCCCATTATTCAAATATATTTTGCCTGTCTGCCCTTTGGCTCCACCTACATAAACATCTTCATTTCCATCTCCATTAATATCAGCAACGGCAAGAGAAGGACCTTCTTGTGAAAGCATTTTCGATATTAATCCTTCATAATCAAAATCAATATAATCATTTTCTTTATGCGCTACAAACGGTGTTTTCTTTTCTACAAATACTGGTTTTGATACCTTGTTTTTTATAGTATAATCAAATTTAGCATCTAGGATATTTAGATTTAATGTAGTATTCTTTGTTATTTTTTTTACCGTTTGGAATTTTCCATTTGGCCAAATTACTTGTATGGAATCTATTTTTTTTGTGCCAATTCCAAAAGTCATTATATAATCAACAGACGATTGAAAACCTCGCGAAGGAATCAACTCTTGTCTGAGAATTTCTTTTCCTGAAAATAGTTCAACAATACTCCCCACAGCGAATTTATTTTGACCTTCTCCTTTTAATTTTACTTTTATGTACTGGTTCTTTTTATTTTTCTCTGAATTATTGCGATAAACAAATGATTCCATATTGACATTATTGACAATCAAATCTAAATCGCCGTCATTGTCTAAATCGCCATAAGCTGCACCATTAGAAAAACTTGGCGTATCAAATCCCCATTTCACAGCTTCATTTGTAAAAGTCAAGTTCTTATTATTTCTAAATGCGTAGTTGGGTATTGGCGTTGTTGGCATTTTACTGATAATGGTTTGAATTTCCTCTTTCTTACCAGTAACTACCATATTTTGCATAAATTCATTAGCAAAAAAGTCCACAAAATCTTGATTAGTTAAATCATTATAAATTCCATTGCAAACATAGATGTCTTTGTAACCATCATTATCCATATCAAACAACAAAGCGCCCCAACTCCAGTCAGTTTTAGCGACACCAGCATAATTTGCTAATTCAACAAATTGATTCGTACCGTCGTTAATTTGCAGCGTGTTCTGCATATATTGATAATAAAAATCAAGATTTATTTTTCTAGTAAATAAATCATAATTTTCAAAATTGGTTGTTGTTTTTAAGCGTTCATCCGGTTCCGGTAACATATCCGTTACAAAAATATCGGCTTTCCCGTCATTGTTGACATCGGCCATATCAGCTCCCATGGAGGATTGACTGATGTGCGATGTCCATCCCTGAATTTGTTCGGTAAAGGTTCCGTTTTTATTATTGATGTATAAATAATCCCGCTCATAAAAATCATTCGAGATATAAATATCCGGATACAAATCTCCGTTTACATCTCCTACTGTAACTCCAAGTCCAAAGCCTATCAAACTACCGTAAATACCTGATTTTTCACTTACATCCACAAACTTTCCTTTATCATTACGCAATAGTTTATCGCCTCCACCTTTTAATATTTCGGCAACATCCCAATCTTTATCTCTTAAATCTCTTTTATTGGAATAATTAAGACTGCTTACGGGAATAAAACTATTGTTTAAAATATAAACATCTAAATCCCCATCTTTATCATAATCAAAAAAGGCTGCATGAGTTGTAATTCCTGTATCAGCCAAATTATATTCAGCTGCTTTTTCAGTAAAAGTAGTATTGCCGTTATTGATAAAAAGCTCGTTTTTTTGTTGATTTCCTAAACTATTCCCTGCGTTACACACATAAATATCAAGGAATCCATCCGCATTTAAATCAACCATAACTACGCCTGTAGACCAGGTTTTGGTTCCTTCGACACCTGCTTTTTTAGAAATATCTTCAAACTTAAAATTTCCTTTATTTAAATATAATTTGTTGGTTCCAAGATTTGAAGTAAAATACACATCAGAAAGACCATCATTGTTGATGTCACCAATAGCAACACCACCGCCATTATAAAAGTTTCGGTATTTGAATATATTCATATCCGCACCATTCTTTACTTCATTAACAAAATTAATTCCTGTTTTAGAAGCGTCTAATTTGGAAAACAAAGCGTCTTTATTTTCTGAATTTTCTTTGGAACAATTGGAAAAAAGTAGAATAATTAAGGGTAATAAGACAAAACGATTTGACATATTATATTGTGGCATTTTAGTTAGGGAATTGTATGAATTAGAATTGCCTAATTTATATAATATTGGTATAAAAAAGAATAAAATAGTTAGTCATAAAGAGGGTAATAAATACCCTCTTTATGACTAACTCAAAAAACAATAAATAGTAAACAAATCTTTAGTACCCTGGATTTTGTTTCAAATTCGCATTAAACAATGCATCTGCAGGAATTGGAAATAAAATATATTTATCCGCAGAAACGTAAGGTTTTAACTCTCTAACTGCTAAGAATTTTCCAAAACGAACCATATCATTTCTTCTCCACCCTTCCAACCACAATTCTTTTCCTCTCTCTAAGTACACTCCATCCAAAGTAGCAGCAGATGCCGCCTGACCTGTTCTAGCAGCAATGTCAGTCATAATAGATCCAACACTTCCGGAACCCCCTCTTAAAATTGCCTCCGCTTTCATTAATAAAGCATCAGAATAGCGCATGAATACATAGTCATTATCAGGAGTATTAATGTTAGCTACATCTGGAATGTATTTTTGCATTCTGATACCAGCCGTCTCCAAAGTAGCTCCGCTTGTAATTAGAGTTACTGCTGGAGTAAAAAATAATGGATTGCCTTTTCTGTCTTTCAATGCAACAGTTCCTCCTGGTTTAAACATTTGTCCCACTTGGAAACCTACTGGATTACCAAAAGCAGCTATAATTGCAGGATCTGCATTTTTGATACGTTTATCATTTGGATTAAACTTATTATAGTACTCTGCTACAGTAGAGAAACCATTCCATCCATCCGGAGTCTGGTTGTAGTGCATTGACATTCTCCAGTGGTATTGAATTCCTCCACCTGCTCCACCTCTTACGTTCTTAGCCGAGAATAAGATCTCTGGTGAAGTGTTGTTCGCAGGTTTAAAATTATCCCAATAATCTGAAGCTAAGCTACTACTAATTGCGTTACTATGTTCTACCACTTTATTCATATCAGCAGGAGCAAATGTATAAGGACCCGCAGCAGCAGCAGCGGTAAATACTCCTTTGTTCAAATACAATTTAGCTAATAGAAAATGCGCTGCATCTTTGTTTGCGAAACTGGCGTCATTAACTGTTCTTGCAGGTAGTTGAGCAACCACAGCTTCTAATTCGCTAATTACGAAATCAGTTGCCTCAGTTCTAGTCCATACTTTTGGATCATCAGTTAACTTGGAACCTGCTTCTCTATAAGGAACTTGACCAAACAAATCAATTACATTATAATAGTAGAAAGCTCTTAAAAAACGAGCCTGAGGCACTTCAGAACCTGTACCGTTTTCAACTACTAAACTACAGTTGTATACATTAGACAACAACGCATTCCACGCATTTCTAACCTCATTATGGTCTGGTGCCCAAGTATGCACGTGAATTTGTCTCCAAGTAGCATTATCATCCCAGTCACCACCTCGTGTTGGCCCCACTAAGGCATCTGTTGACATTTCATCCAAAGCAAACATCTGCCCTTGAGTTTCAAAGCTCCGCAATCCTTCATAAGATGATTGCAATAAAGCCGCAGTATTAATAGCGCCACCCTCTTCAGCACTATTAATATAACCATCTAATACTTCTTCATCTAAATTGGTACAACTTACGCCTAACGCTATTGTCCCTACAAAAAAGATGCTTTTTATAATATTTATTCTTTTCATTGTTCTATTAATTAAAATGTTACGTTAATACCAACAGCTACACTTTTTTCTCTTGGATACGATAAGTATTCCATACCTGCCGAAGGCACTCCATTCAAAGATTTATCCGTATCCACCTCTGGATCAGATCCAGAATAGCTAGTGATAATAAATAAATTAGACGCATTTACAAAGAAACGAGCTGATTTCATTTTAAATCTCTCTATTACATCTCCTTTGAAAGTATATCCTACAGTTAAATTACCCATTCTAAAGAAATCTCCTTTTTCTAAATACTTAGTAGATGGTGAATTAGGATCAGCAACCGATTGAGGAGAAGTCGCTGCTTCCAATGTTACGTTTTTACCTGGATCACCACTAAATGCCCCTTTAAAGAAATAAGCATTAGTTGTGTTGTTGTAAATATAGTGACCAAAAGCACCATAAAAAGAAGCACTAGCATCGAAGCCTTTGTATGCTAAAGAAGTATTGAAACCCACATTGATTTTAGGTAAAGGTTGTTTGTCTAATAATTTCTTTGCAGCTGTACCTAAACCAGTATCGTTACCGGCTGAATCTGAATAAATAGACATCCCATCAGCATCATACCCTCTCCACTCATACATGTAATAGCTATATGCCGGGTAACTATCCGTAACTATCTGAGTATAAGATCCTGACAATCCCTGACCGTTTAACCCTCCTGTTGCAATAAATCCAGCGAAGTTTTTTACCTCGTTTGATAAAAAGGAAGCATTACCCGAGATGTCCCATGTAAAATCTTCCGTATTAATTACGCTATAATTCAAAGAAACTTCCACCCCTTTATTGATTAAGTTACCAGCTAAGTTAACAAAACGCGGTGCCGGTGGGCCTGGTTGAGAAGAAGCGGCTGGAACTGGAAAGATTAAATCTTTAGTATCTCTTTGGAAATAATCTACAGATCCTGTCAGCCTATTGTTGAACAATGCAAAATCAGCACCTACACCATACGATGTAGTAGTTTCCCATCTTAAATTTTCATTTGGGTTGAGTTGCTCACCAATACCTCCGTCTATTGCATAAGAAGTTCTTGCTATAGCAGAGTTAGGTGCAAACTCTTGGTTTCCTGTGATACCATAATTCCCTCTAACTTTGAAACTATTAAACAACCCTTCTTGATCTTCAATCACTTTGTATGCGATACCTACAGAAGGGAAATAATCATATTTGTTATTTATTCCTAGTTTAGTTGACCCATCGGCACGTAAAGTAGCCGTTACAATTAACTTCTTGTACAAAGTAGCATTGATTCTACCAAAATAAGACTCTAATCCCACTCTGTTTCTGAATGAATTAACTCTAAACTCATTTCTCAAACCACCTTCGATATTGTCAATTAAATTTGTTTGTTCAGCCCTGTAACCTTTACCCGTAGCCGTACTTCCATCTGCAGTATAATCGTAGTAAGAATATCCTAGTAGGGCATCCAAATTAAAATTATCACTGAAATCATTGTTATAATTCAACGTATGCTCGAAAGTTCTATTGAATTTATTCAAGTTCGAAATGCTAGCCTGGCCATATTTAGTTACTAAAGTATTAGGATCTGTTGCTTGAGCTACACCTGCGATTTGAATCGATGGCAACAACTGACTTTTTCTGCTAGAATTTGAAGTTTCGATACCAAATAAGAATTGATATTTCAATTTACTAGTAATTTTCCACGTTGTATTAACACTAGCTAATAACTTATTAGTTAACGTATTATCTTTATAAGCGTTTAATAATTGCACTGGATTTAAATAATCAGTACCTATTACATTATAAGATCCATCCGCGTTATATGTGGGCAATGTTGGATTCCAATATAAAGAAGAACCAATTAAATTACCAATAAAACCTGCATTATTAGATAATAACGTCGCTTCATCCTTTAAAGAGGCATAGATAATTCTTTCTTCTATTTTCAACGCACCTCCGAAGAAATCATTTGAATTGTAAATAGTAGCATTGTATTTGTCCAATCCTGTATTTTTAACAATACCATCCGTACTAGAAGCACCTAAGGAAATTCTAGTATTCGAATTTTCTGTAGTTTTAGCGAAAGATAAATCATGATTAGTAGAAAAACCATTTCTTAAAATGGCGTCTTTCCAATCATAACTTCTAGATCCCTTATCTAAACCACCTGCAGCAACAAATTCATCACCACTCATCACATCAAACTTACCTGACATTTTACTGAACTGTACAGAAGAGCTGTAATTTATTTGTGGCACACTTGACTTTCCTTTTTTAGTTGTTATAACAATTACCCCATTAGATCCACGAGAACCGTATATAGCAGTTGAAGATGCATCTTTCAATACACTTATACTTTCTATATCATTTTGATTCACGAAATTTAATGGATTTTTAGAAGAAGAACTTCCTAATAAATCATCTCCTCCACCTGAAACATTTCCACCATCCAAAGGAACACCATCTATAACGATTAGCGGCCCATTTCCTGAACGAATAGAAGAGTTACCACGAACTCTAATTGCTACACCAGCGCCTGGCTCGCCACTAGATTGTGTAACTTGAACACCCGCTACCTTCCCTCTTAATAATTGTGCTGGAGACGGAGAAGAAACATTATCAAAATCTTTTGCTCCAATTTGATCTATCGCACCAGTCGCATCTTTCTTTCTCACTGAACCGTAGCCTATAACTACAACTTCATTCAATTCAGCTGAATCCTCTAATAATGTGATTTGAACGGTACTTTTACCTGCCACATTTACTTCTTGAATTTTAAGACCAATGTAACTAAAAACCAAAACCGCGTTTGCCCCAACGTTCCTGATTGTAAATTTTCCATCTAAATCTGTTTGTGCTCCGTTTGTTGTTCCTTTAACTAATACAGAAGCCCCTGGAAGTGGACCACTGGCATCCGATACTGTACCTGACACATCTTGCGAATAAGTCAAACTTGTACACAGCATCGTTAGAAACACCATCAAGCCTTTAATTAGACTATTTTTCATACGTAATAAATAAGTTGGTTAATAATTTGTTTAAATGGTTTGTTTAAATATTGACATCAAACATAATTATAATTTTATGATAAAATTAAGATTTTACCAAACTATAACGTTTTCGTTGTGCCGAAAACGTTTTCGATTTTAAAATTAATACCTTAAAAATTTAATACTAAAAATATATTAAACACAAAAATAAGAGCTCAAAAAACACATTACTTCACTTTATTAGCAATTATATTACAAATCAATTACAGATTAATCAATAAAAAGCCTTTTAACAAAATATCATTGCGAATTATTCATCATTATTAAGTTAAATACAACAAATTGACAATCTGTACCCAAGACTTTTAATTATTAAAAAAATAGTAGTTAAAATTAGCGATTCCTTTTTTTACCCCCCAATTTAAAGGCTTAAAATAGCATAATAACAAAACGTGTTTTAGTAAAAAAAAATCGCTTTAAAATTTTTATATTGGCAAGTATAAACCTATAAAAATAAAAGTAATCCCTTTTGAGATTTAAAAATAAAAAACTCGACATAAGGGAAATCGAATCGATAATGCTCCTTTCTGACTTTAACTGTTTTTTAAACCAACTATATTCTTCTTTTAGCTTGACGCTTTCTATCATCTCAATAAGGAATGAAAGCAACCTAGTTTTGTTTTTATAAATTAAGGAAGACCTACTCCTTTACTAACAAAATTTTAAAAAGTAGGTGCCAAAAGAGAAGAAAAGACCAATCGATTAAAAAATAGCAAACAAAAAAAGCCACGAACACCAATTTAAATCCTTTCAAAATGGATCAATTTAGTATTCGTGGCAGATAAAATATTGGAAAATTACTTAATTTCTATCGTTTTATTATCCACTCCAAGACCAATAATCTTAAGCGATTTCCATTGTTTTGGCAACAATCCTTTATTGTATTTTAGTCCCATATCAGTTTGTTCCACTCCACCAAAACCATAAATAACCGCCTGAAGCATGGCTCCCGCTCCCGTAGCAAAATACGGATTATTACTATTGGCTGATTCCGAGAATACTCCAAAAGGAGGACGGCTGTTTGGCAAATACGATTTCACAAAATAATTATATGCTTTTTCTTTATCGCCCAAGCGCGCATACAAAACAGACAATACGCCGGAAGCCATTGCTGGACCGTCCTTTTTATCAATTTTTTCAGCGTAATATTCTAAATCTCTTTTTATCTGTTCTTTATCTGTGATTACGTGTAAAGGATATGCTAGTAAGTTTACATCCGCTTGTTTGATCATTTGCCCTTGATATCCTTTGTAATTTTGTGTTATTCCTTTTTCGGTATGTATGGCTAATTTCTCCGATACTGCTGCCCATTTTGGATTTATTGGTTCGCCCAAAATTGTTGCTGCTTTTATCGTATTTTTCAAAGACTCAATAGCGGAGGCATTTGTAAAAGCATTATCATCTACATGTTGCGCATATTCATCAGCACCGACAATATTTAAAATAGAAAAACTTCCATCCTGATTTTGCACGACGCGACTTACCCAGAAATCAGCTGTTTCTTTTAGAACTGCCCATTCTTTTTTCAACCACGATTTATCTTGCGTATAGGCATAATAATTCCAAAATGCAATCGAAACATCGGCCGTAATGTGCTGCTCAAAAATCCCAGTCAGAGCCCACGTTGGTGTTGCTTCTTCTCCCGTATCATCTGATTCCCAAGGGTACATTGCTCCTTTATATCCATAAATAAACGCTTTTTGCTTAGCCTTTTGCAAACGATCGGAACGATAATCCAAACATGATTTCGCCATATCAGGCTGCAGTGCCAAAAGCGTTGGATACATCCAAAGTTCGGTATCCCAGAAAATGTGTCCGTTATATCCTTGCGACGACAATCCCATCGGTGCAATACTTTGTCTGGTATCAGGTCTGATGTATGAATATAAATTATACAACGCAAAACGAACGCGTTGTTGTGCATCTAAATCCCCTTCAATTTGAATATCACCTGTTTTCCATAGTTCAGCCCAAGCTTGCTTGTGACGGTTCAATAATTTATCAATTCCTTCTTGTAATGCATAAATAGGCTGCCTTTCGGATTCATTTAATGGATCTGTAACATCCTTTGACGTGCAAATTCCTCCTGCAATAGCAAAACGGTATTTTTTACCCTTTAGTATTTTTTTAGTAAAACCTACTTCATTTCCAGTTTGTTTCAACGTTTCTACTTGGCCGTCAAAAAGAAAGGTTGTTGAAGCCGCTACGGTATATTTCCCAGTTAATGTTTTTGCCACTGTTCCAAAAACGGGCATCAAATATTGATTGTCTTTCAAAACCCGAAACTGACTTTTCGCTTCTTTCAATTCATCCGGAACAACCATATAATTGTTAGCGGTAATTTCAATATCCTTGCTAGGAATAATTTCGACAATTGCCATTGCTGAAAAGGGAATCGCTCTGTTGGCCAAAATCGTGTAATTGATATTTGCTAAATCTTTAAATGAAAATGAAGTAGTACTTGTTCCCTCTTTCATCGAAACGACTTGACTCCAATTATCAATATTATCAGACTTGATTTCCTGATTATTGATGTTCAAATGCAAATTCAGAAATTCTATTCCGCGCACAATTCTGCTTATTCCATTTTCGGGACTTCCGTCGTAAACGCCATTCAGAATAATTTCTTTTGTTTTTAAAGGCGTATCATCGGTAACAATTCCTATTTGACCATTTGCCATCGCTACACCAAAATAATTTTCTCTGGAATTTGCCTGTAAATGCCATTCATCTGATTTAGTTTGACCAAAAACAATTGGACCCGCTAAAAGCAAAAAGACCAGACTCTTAAATGTTGAAATCATAGTTGTATTTTTTTATAATAGTTTCAAACTTATATAATTTATTTCTTAAAATAATGAATAGTTACATAATCTACCTTGAATACAAATCGAAAACGTTTTCGGCAATTCGAAAACGTTTTTACTCCTACTATTTTGAATAATTAAAAAATAGAATTCTATTTTTATACAGATACTATAATAATTAAACCTTTTTTTAATGAAGTTCACAAATAAAATCCTCCCCTTTTATTTCGTATTCGGAGCCTCTTTACTCTTGTTTTCCTGTAAAAAAGAAGTGCAAAATGAAGTTATTTCCATTGCCTCATCCGAAAAAATAAAACCTGATTCCACGGTGCAGTACAAAGAACCCTTTAGACCACAATTTCATTTTTCTCCAGAAAAAAAATGGATGAATGACCCAAACGGAATGGTTTTCTACAAAGGTATTTATCATTTGTTTTACCAATATTATCCAGACGATATTGTTTGGGGACCGATGCATTGGGGACACGCAACAAGTACGGATTTAATTCATTGGACCAATAAAAAAATCGCTTTGTTTCCTGACAAATTAGGAATGATATTTTCAGGAAGTGCAGTTGTAGATTTAAAAAATACTTCTGGACTTGGAACCAAAGAAAATCCACCTATGATTGCTATTTTCACCTATCATGATATGGAAGGTGAAAAAGCGGGAAGAACAAATTATCAAACACAAGGACTCGCGTATAGCTTAGATGAAGGCGAAACTTGGATGAAATATAATGGAAATCCAATTGTTAAAAATTCAGGTTTAAAAGATTTTAGAGACCCTAAAGTTTTCTGGAATCCCGATACCAATCTTTGGAATATGGTTTTGGTTGCCGGAGATCATGCCAAATTTTATACTTCTAAAAACCTAATCAGCTGGACTCTTGAAAGTGAATTTGGTAAAAATATAGGAGCGCACGGCGGTGTTTGGGAATGTCCTGATATTTTCAAATTAAAAGTTGCTGGCTCCAATGAGGAAAAATGGGTTTTATTAATAAGCATCAATCCTGGCGCACCACTTGGCGGTTCAGGAACACAATATTTCGTAGGGGACTATGATGGGAAAAGTTTTAAAACTAACCAAAAAGATATCAAATGGATTGACAATGGCGCTGATAATTACGCAGGTGTGACGTACAATAATACTCCTGATAATAAACGAATATTTATAGGCTGGATGAGTAACTGGTCCTACGCAAGAGACACGCCTACAAAAAATTGGAGAAGTGCGATGACACTTCCTCGAGAACTTTTGCTTGCAAAAATAAATGGCGATTATGTCCTGAAAAACACTCCTGTAGAACAATTCAAAAAACAAGAAATTGTAGCATTTACAAAAGATGAAATCATCCTAAAACCGAATCAAAAAACGACAATTGAATATCCCTATTTGAACCAGTCAGCAGTACAATTGAATGCTAAAAATGAAAATTTAAAATTAGTTTTTTCCAATGAAGTAAAGGATTCTTTGGTTATTAATTATGATGCGAAACTAAAGACTTTTTCCGTAGACCGAAGCCATTCCGGAATAGTAAATTTCGAAAAAAGTTTTGGAGAAAAAATTCACAAAACCAAAACTCCAAATATAACCACCGAAACAATTGATTATCAAATCATAGTAGATTGGTCCTCAATTGAAATTTTTCTAAACGGTGGCGTGTACAGTTTTACGGAACAAATTTTCCCTAACAAACCATACACCAAACTCAGCATTCAATCGGATAGGAATCAGGAAATTAAAAACCTTACCATTTCTAAAATCAAGGGAATCTGGTAGAATAATTCTATTATAACAACCAAAATAATTAACCAAAAAACAGAATAATGAACAACAAAAAAATACTTTATTGGTCCATAGTCGTAGCATTTGCAGGATTTTTATTTGGATTTGACACTGTAGTAATTTCCGGAGCGGATAAACAATTGCAACAATTATGGGGTTCTTCTGATTTGTTTCATGGATTAGTAGTGATGTCATCCGCATTATGGGGAACGGTTATTGGCGCTATTTTTGGCGCTTTTCCAACGAATATTTTAGGTCGAAAAAAGACTTTAATAATTATAGGATTGCTATTTTTTGTTTCTTCCATTGGAACTGCTTTCGCAAATGACCCGATATTCTTTTCCATTTTCAGATTTCTTGGTGGAATTGGAATTGGAGCCTCCACTATTGCGGCTCCAACCTATGTCTCTGAAATTGCTCCAGCAAAAGACCGCGGAAAACTGGTCGCTTTATACCAATTCAATATCGTTTTTGGAATTTTAATTGCCTTTACCTCTAACTATTATTTACAAGATATTGGAGAAAATGCCTGGCGTTGGATGTTAGGAATACAGGCTTTTCCATCCTTTTTATACACACTTCTAGTATTTGGAATCCCGGAAAGTCCGCGATGGATTTTAGAATACAAAAAAGACAGAGAAAAAGCAGTTGCAATTTTGAAACAAATTAATAGTGACGCCGCAGTAGAAGCAGAAATTGCCGCTATCGAAAAAGAAACTACTCACGAAGGAAAAAACGAATCTATCTTCATGGTAAAATACAGAAAACCATTACTGTTGGCGTTTTTTATTGCCTTTTTCAATCAACTCTCCGGTATCAATGCTTTTTTATATTACGCACCTCGAATTTTTGAACTGGCAGGATTAGAAAAATCAGCTTCTTTCTTGAGTAGCATCGGAATTGGAATTATTAATTTGATCTTTACGATGATTGGAATCTCGCTAATTGATAAGTACGGGAGAAAAACATTGATGTATTTGGGTTCTGTAGGATACATCATTTCTTTGGGATTAGTGACTACGGCTTTTTATTTTGAGTGGAAAGGAATGGCTGTTCCATTATTTTTCTTCTTGTTTATAGCCTCACACGCGATAGGACAAGGAGCCGTGATTTGGGTATTTATCTCAGAATTATTCCCCAACAAACTAAGAGCCGCTGGGACTTCTTTTGGAACATCTGTCCACTGGATTTTAGCAGCTTTAATTCCGTCATTTATCCCGTTTTTATTTAAAGAAATTGGAACAACTACTGTTTTTGCCATCTTTTGTATCATGATGGTTTTCCAATTGCTTTGGGTATTTACAAAAATGCCGGAAACCAAAGGAAGAACATTAGAAGAACTATCTGAAAGTCTATCAAAAAACGAATAATCATGACAAAAAAAATAATTTGTTTCGGAGAAGTTTTGTTTGACGAGTTCCCAACGCATAAAAAAATTGGAGGAGCACCATTGAACGTAGCATTACGCTTGGCCTCACTTGGTATCGATGCACAAATAATAAGTCGTGTAGGAAATGATGAAATTGGAAAAGAGCTTCTAGATTTCATTAAAAAAAACGGAGTTGCTACCGATACAATTCAAATAGACGAAAACTTATCCACTGGTCAAGTCATTGTCCAATTAAACGAGAAAGGTTCTGCTTCCTACACCATCAATTACCCTGTTGCTTGGGACAAAATTATATGTATTCCGGAAGACGAAATTATGGTTAAAAAAGCCGACTCACTTGTTTTTGGCAGCCTTGTATGTAGAGATCCTATTTCACAAAATTCACTTTTAGAAATCATAAACTATGCAAAATACGCTGTTTTTGATGTGAACTTACGTGCTCCTTTTTACACTAAGGAAATACTGATTAATCTGATGATGCAGTCTGATTTTATAAAATTCAATGATGATGAATTATATGAAATAAGTGCTTTCCTGAATTCTCCTTATCATTCATTAGAACAAAACATACTTTTTATTGCAGAGAAGACAAACACAAAACACATCTGTGTCACCAAAGGAAGCCATGGTGCAGTATTATTTTACAATGAAAAAATGTACTACAATAGCGGTTATAAAATTGATGTTGTAGACACTGTAGGTTCTGGGGATTCCTTTTTGGCTGGTTTACTTTCTAAACTGTTGTACGAAGAAAATCCGCAAAAAGCGATTGATTTTGCTTGTGCTTTAGGAGCGATTGTTGCTAAGAATGAAGGTGCAAATCCCAAAATTTCCAGTAAAGAAATCAATGATTTTATGAATCCTTAAAAGAAATTTGAAGAGCTAAAAGAACTAAAATCATATTATTTGGTAATGAATTGGTCATAACTTAGCTTTCTGTTTTAAATATCGCAAAAGTAAATTAAACTGTTTCTTGAAAATTGATTTACAGTAAATAAATTGTAAATTCGTTTTCAAGAAGCGGTTTTTTGCTTTCACTACCAGAGAATTAAACCATGAACAACACCACTCTCAAAGAGATAGCCTCACAATTAGGAATTTCGATTACCACCGCTTCAAAAGCTTTGAAAGGGTACTCTGATGTCAGTGAAAAAACAAAAAATGCAGTAATTGAACTTGCTCAAAAACTTAATTACACTCCTAATAGCTTTGCTGTAAATCTAAGAACGAAAGAATCAAAAACCATAGGCTTGATAATTCCCACTCTAGTTCATGATTTTTTTTCATACGTAATTAAAGGAATTCTTGAAGAAGCAGAAAAAAGAGATTATTTGGTCATTATTTTACAATCCAATGAGAAATTAGAGTTTGAAAAAAAACAAATTGATCTCCTTTTAAATAAAAGAGTAGATGGAATTCTAATGTCATTGTCTAATGAAACCGGTGATTTTGATCATTTAAAATCCATTATTTCTCATAATACTCCGTTAGTCCTTTTTGATAAAATTGCTAAACTTGTCCATTGTTCCAAAGTAACTATTAATGACAAACAAGCGGCGTATGATGCCGTTTGCTATCTTATAAAAAAGGGATACAAAAAAATTGCTCATTTTAGAGGTTCTTATTTACCTCAAAATGCAATTGATCGATTTTTAGGATACAAAAAAGCACTTGAAGATAACGGTATTATTTATGATTCTTCGCTAGTTTTTGTATGTGAAAACAATGCAGATTTCCAAGACGGTTATGAAAATGCTAAAAAAGTGATGGATGAACATCCAGAAATTGATGCGATATTTGCAGTTACCGATTTAGTGGCCATTGGAATCATTAAATACTTTAATGAAATAGGGATTTCCATTCCGCAACAAATAGCAGTTTTAGGTTTCAGCAATTGGTTTATGTCAAGCGTAATATCCCCAAAACTTTCTACGATTGACCAACCCGGTTTTGAAATTGGAAGAAGGTCAGCCGCTATTCTATTTGATGAAATCAATCTAAAAAAGAATAACTTACCAATCGTTTTCCAATCTATTGAATTGGAAACAAGCATAATTGAAAGAGAATCAACATAAAAAATTTGAATCTTTCAACAAAAGACCCATACTTCTTTACTAGTTTTAACGAATCAATATTTATTTGTTTATTCTAATGAAAAATGAAGATATACGATAAAAATTAATACCTTGGCTTAGAATATTTAAAGGTAAAGTTGTTTTTTACGTACGTAAATTACATAACGAAAAACGTAAAAGATCATTATTTCTAAAATATTTTCCTAAAATTAAATCTGTAGAAATTCGCTTCATGAAAGATATCACTCTTAAGGAAATTGCAACAAAATTGGGGATTTCAATAACTACTGTTTCGAAAGCACTCAAGAATTATCCTGATGTTAGTGAGAAAACTAAAAAGTCAGTAATTGAGCTTGCACAACATTTACATTATACCCCAAATAGTTTTGCCGTAAATTTAAGAACCAAAGAATCCAAAACTATAGGATTAATAATTCCTGAAGTAGTCCATCATTTTTTCTCAAATGTTGTAAATGCTATTATTGATCAGGCCGAAAAAAACGGATATCTGGTGATCATATTACAATCAAATGAGACACTGGCTCTAGAAAAAAAGCAAGTCGAATTATTAATAAATAAGAGAGTAGACGGCATCATCATGTCCTTATCTAATGAATCTAATAATGATGATCACATAAAGGAGATTATGAATCGGAAGATTCCTTTTGTAATGTTTGACAAAATAGCCAAGCTTTCAAAATGTTCCAAAGTAATCATTGACGACCAAAAAGCAGCTTTCAATGCCGTTCAACATTTAATTGACAATGGTTGCAAAAAAATAGTTCATATTCGCGGACCTTTAAATCCTCAAAATTCAATAGACCGATACATCGGCTATAAAAAAGCGTTGGAGAAAAACAACATTCCTTTTGACGCAAAATTAGTTTATACTTGCGAAAATGTTACGTTTGAAGAAGGGAGAGCATTTGCCAAACAAATCATTGAAGAGCATGCAGATGTTGACGGGATCTTTGCGATAACAGATTTAGTTGCAGTAGGTGTTTTGGCTTATTTCAATGAAAATAAAATTAATGTTCCAGAACAAGTAGCTATAATTGGCTTTAGCAATTGGTTTATGTCGCAAGTGTTAACTCCAAAATTAAGTACCGTTAACCAGCCGAGCCACGAAATGGGAATTGCATCTTTCAACCTACTGCTAGAAGAAATGAATTGTCACAAAGAAGGAGTTCCTTTCGACCACAAAACGATTGAATTAGACACAGAAATCATCATCAGAGAATCTTCAATTCGACCAAAAAATTAGAATCTAACTCGTTATTTAAGAAAATTAATATTTCTTTTTACACCTTCAAACTTCGCTCTTTTGAGAGGTGAATTTTTGAATATAGTCTTAAATGTCTCCTCAGTTATTTCTATCCAATCCTTCTTGGACATAGACATTATTTCAGGATTTACAGTAAATAATGGTTCGTTATGGGGTTTCGAAAACTTATTCCAAGGACAAACATCTTGGCAAACATCACAACCAAAAGCCCAATCGTCAAATTTACCTTTCATCTCTTGCGGTATATTCTCTTTCAACTCAATCGTGAAATAAGAAATACATTTACTCCCATCTACAACGTAAGGAGAAACTATGGCTTCTGTTGGACAAGAATCGATACAAGCAGTACAAGTTCCGCAATGATCTGTTGTAGGATTATCGTAGTCTAAATCTAAATCGATAATAAGTTCCGCGATAAAGTAAAAAGAACCCACTTTTTGTGTCAATAAATTACTGTTTTTTCCAATCCAGCCTAACCCACTTTTGGCTGCCCAAGCTTTGTCTAATACAGGTGCAGAATCTACAAAAGCACGTCCAGAAACTTCGCCTATTGCAGATTGAATTGAAAATAAAAATTCTTTTAGCTTCTCTTTGATTACGAAATGATAATCTTCACCATAAACGTACTTAGAAATTTTATACGAATCAGGATTTTGAAATTGTTCTGGGTAATAATTTAACAAAAGTGAAACAACACTTTTAGCATCATCCACGAGCAACGTTGGATTTAATCGTTTGTCAAAATGATTTTCCATATACGACATTTGCCCATTTCTATTCCTTTTTAGCCAGTCCTCCAACCTTGGAGCCTCTTCTTCAAGAAAGCCAGCTTTGGCTATCCCGCAGGACAAAAAACCAAGACGTTTGGCCTCGGATTTAATGAATTGGGTATGTGTAGTTTTTAAATTTATAATGCTAAAGATAACGAAGGGAATTCTCTTCCTAATTTATTAAAACAATCCACCTTGCACATTAATTTTTACTTTTCCTAAATGGGAATACGCTTTCTCAGTTACTTCCCTACCTCTTGGTGTTCTCATAATAAATCCTTCTTGAATTAAAAAGGGCTCGTACACTTCTTCGATAGTTTCGCTACTTTCAGAAACGGCCGTAGCCAAAGTTGACAAACCAACCGGACCTCCCTTAAATTTATCAATAATAGTATTTAATATTTTATTATCCATCTCATCCAGTCCATGAGCATCAACATTGAGGGCTTTTAAAGCGTAACGAGCAATTTCTATATCAATGGTACCATTGCCTTTTATTTGGGCAAAATCACGCACGCGACGCAACAAAGCATTAGCAATTCTTGGAGTTCCTCGGCTTCTACCTGCAATTTCTATAGCTGCTTCCATCGAAATAGGCATTTTAAAAATCGCGGCGCTTCTTTCAACAATTGTAGTTAGTAATTCCGTTGTATAATACTGCAGGCGAGATGATATTCCAAAACGAGCTCTCATGGGAGCAGTCAAAAGACCAGAACGAGTCGTTGCTCCAATTAAAGTAAAAGGATTTAGATTAATTTGTACAGTACGAGCATTTGGCCCAGATTCAATCATGATATCAATCTTAAAATCTTCCATTGCTGAATACAAATACTCCTCCACTATGGGGCTCAACCGATGAATTTCATCAATAAATAAAACATCTCTTTCTTCAAGATTAGTTAACAAACCAGCCAAATCACCTGGCTTATCCAAAACAGGACCAGAGGTGATTTTAATTCCAACTTGTAACTCATTAGCCAAAATATTAGCTAAAGTTGTTTTTCCAAGTCCCGGAGGTCCATGAAACAGCGTATGGTCAAGAGCTTCATTTCGTTGATTTGCAGCTTGAACAAAAACTTTTAAATTTTCCAATATTTGATCTTGACCGGCAAAATCATCAAAAGAAAGCGGTCTTAATTTTTTTTCAAGATCAAGTTCTTCTACATTATAACCGTTTGACGTTGGGTCTAAATTTTCATTCATTAAACAAAGATAAAGAAAGAAATGAGTTAACTAGAATTCAAATTGAACCTTTTCGAAAATTGCTTTGAAAAAGCAATAAAATATTAACAAGAGGAAAAAATTCCAAGTCATACACTAAAAGACACAAAAAAAGCCTTTACTTTCGTAAAGGCTTTTCCTGTTATTTTAGTGATGTAAAACTTCTTCACCTTCTTTCATTGGTACATTTTGCGGTACAAAATCCACATCGTGTGCTGGATTACTGTAATCGTAAGGCCAACGATATACCTCAGGGAGTGCCCCTGGCCAGTTACCATGAATATGTTCTACAGGAGCAGTCCATTCTAAAGTATTTGATTTCCATGGGTTCATTACTGATTTTTTCCCGTAGAAAATACTAACAAAGAAATTATATAAAAAGACCAATTGAAAAGCACCTCCAATTAATGCAAAAGTTGTAATCAATACATTAACATTTTGTAAATCATCAAATAATGGAAAGTTAGTATTTGTATAATAACGTCTAGGCAAACCCGCTAATCCAATAAAGTGCATTGGAAAGAAAACACCATAAGCACAGATCGCAGTTACCCAAAAGTGTACATATCCTAAGTTCTTGTTTAACATTCTTCCGAACATTCTAGGGAACCAGTGATAAATACCAGCAAACATTCCATAAAGAGCAGAAATACCCATTACCAAGTGAAAGTGAGCTACTACAAAATAAGTATCGTGGACATTAATATCAAGTGTACTATCTCCAAGAATGATTCCTGTTAAACCACCTGTTATAAATGTAGAAACTAAACCAATTGAAAACAACATAGCTGGATTTAACTGCAAGTTACCTTTCCAAAGTGTTGTAATGTAGTTAAATGCTTTCACAGCCGATGGGATAGCAATTAACAATGTTGTAAAGGTAAACACGGAACCCAAAAATGGATTCATTCCAGATACAAACATGTGGTGACCCCAAACAATAGTTGATAAAAACGCAATAGCCAAAATTGACATAATCATCGCTCGGTAACCAAAAATTGGTTTACGAGAATTTGTTGCTATAACCTCAGAAGTAATTCCCAATGCAGGCAGTAAAACAATATAGACTTCAGGATGTCCTAAGAACCAAAACAAGTGCTCAAACAAAACAGGTGATCCACCTTGATAATGTAAAACTTCTCCAGCAATATAAATATCGGATAAGAAGAAAGAAGTACCAAAACTTCTATCAAAAATCAAAAGTAAAGCTGCAGATAAAAGAACTGGAAAAGAAACAATACCGATAATAGCAGTAACAAAGAAAGCCCAAATTGTAAGAGGCAATCTTGTCATTGACATTCCTTTAGTTCTTAAATTAATAACGGTAACCACATAATTTAAAGATCCCATCAAGGAAGAAGCAATAAATATAGCCATGGAAACCAACCATAAGGTCATCCCCATACCTGATCCAGGAATCGCTTGTGGTAAAGCACTAAGCGGAGGATAAATAGTCCAACCAGAAGATGCTGGACCAGCTTCTACAAAAAGAGATCCAATCATGATTACACTAGATATAAAAAACAGCCAGTAGGAAATCATATTCATAAACCCAGATGCCATATCCCGAGCCCCAATTTGAAGCGGTATCAATAAATTACTAAAGGTACCACTCAGCGCCGCGGTTAATACAAAGAAAACCATTATCGTCCCGTGTATCGTGACCAACGCTAAATAAATATCGTTAGCCATTACTCCATTAGGAGCAAACTTATCCCCAAGTAAAATGTTGAAAATTCTAAATGATTCTTCAGGCCATGCTAATTGCATTCTAAAAAGCATAGACATTCCAACTCCAATAATTCCCATGAATATACCTGTAATCAGGTATTGCTTGGCAATCATCTTATGATCAATACTAAAAATATATTTAGTAATAAAAGTGTCTTTATGGTGGTGTTCGTGTTCGTGATCTATTGCGTGATCGTGACCTTCTGCTGACATATATGTTTACTTTAAATTTTCTTATTAATTATTTAACGGGCATTACTGCAACAACTTTTGCAGAATCACTTGCCTTTGTAGAATCAACTCCAGCTGCACCGTCTGTTGTAGCTGTTTCACTCGCTAAAGCGGCTTTGACTTCATTCACCACAGTAGCTTTATCTTTCAACCAAGCCTTATAATCTTCGGGAGTGTCTACAATAATCTTCATTTGCATGTTGTAATGAGAGGCACCACAAATTTTGTTACAAAGAAGCAAGTAATCAAAAGTATAAGGATCCAAAGCAGTTTCACCCTTGGCAACAAGAGCAGCACTCTTTTTAGTTCTAATAGCATTGATATTAGCTACTTTTTCAACCATGTACGGCAATTCTCTGTACTCAGCAGTAGTATATATTGGTTCAAAAGCAAATTGAGTCACCATTCCTGGAACACAATTCATTTGCGCTCTAAAATGCGGCATATAAGCGGAATGTAAAACATCCTGAGAACGCATTTTAAAGAGAATTTTTTTACCCTTTGGAATATGAAGTTCCGTTACAACAATATCATCTTGAGCGTAAGGATCTGCTAAATCCACACCAACAGCGTTGGCACCTTCAATATACCTAACATTTGCTTTACCCAAAACATTATCATCCCCTGAATATCTTGCTTTCCAGTTAAATTGTTGTGCATACAATTCAATAACAACAGTATCTTCATCTTCATCAACAAACATAATATTTGTCCAAGCATATAAACCGTATAATATCAAACCTGCCAAAACAACAGCTGGGATAACACTCCAGATTGCTTCTAACTTATTATTATCTGCAAAGTATAATGCTTTCTGATCTTTCTTTCCTCTGTATTTAAAGGCAAAGTAATGCAGCAAGACCTGAGTAATTGCTTGAACAATAAAAATAAGAACCCAGGTAATGTTCATCAGATTGTCTACTTCACCACCATGGGCTGAAGCAGGCGTATGAAGAACAAGCGGACCCCATTTAAACAATCCGTAAATTGAAAAAATATAAATAAAAGCTAAAAAACCAAACATTAAATAACCTTGAACGTTATTATCAGCATCTGTAGCTACTTCCGAACTATCTGAATTAGAACCAACTTGCGTCAGGTCGAATATTTTAGTCAATTGCCATAAAGCAACAGCTAATAAAACTAAAACTATAATTACCAACAAACTTGTCATCTGTTTTTTACTTTAAATATTAATAATGAAAATGTTTACTTTCTTCAATGAAAGGATTTCTTTTTGGCAACAAAGGTACTTTAGTTAACGCTGTAAAAACAACATAAATAAACAATCCAAGAAAGAAAAGTACAGAAGCAATTTCTGAAATTCCAATAAACCAACGGTCACCCACGGTTCCAGGCATAATCATATTAAAGAAATCAATATAATGACCTGCCAATATTACAACACCAGCCATAACTATAACCCACGTAATTCTTTTGAAATCAGTATTAATTAATATTAATAAAGGAAAAACAAAGTTCATGACCACAGCACCAAAAAACGGAAGGTTATACAATTCTATTCTAGTTATAAAATAAGTAACTTCTTCAGGAATGTTCGCATACCAGATCAACATGTATTGCGAAAACCATAAATAAGTCCAGAAAACACTGAAACCAAACATAAATTTTGCTAAATCATGAATATGACTTGTATTCACATGCTCCAAAACGCCTTTTGATTTCAAATATAAAGTAACTAAGGCTATCGTTGTAATTGCACTTACAAAGAAACTTGAAAATACATACCAACCAAACAAAGTACTGAACCAGTGTGGATCAATAGACATAATCCAATCCCAAGACATTATAGATTCGGTTACGATAAAAAATACAAGAAACATAGCTGAAAGCTTAAAATTCTTTTTGTAATTAAGGTCATCATTTGCATCATCTTGTGCCAAACAATTCTTTCTAGAATAATAACGGTATAAATTCCACCCAATCAAAAAGATTGCAGCTCTTATAATCCAGAAAGGAAAATTCAAATACCCTGATTTATTAGCAATCAACTTATCTGTAGCCACTACTTCAGGATCCAACCATATAAAAAGGTGATTTAGATGAAAACCGCATAGTAGTAAGAAAATGAAGAAGATAACAGATCCTACAGGCAAATAAGCCGTGATACCTTGCATAATTCTAAATAAAACCGGAGACCAACCTGCCTGCGCAACTTGTTGGATAGCATAAAATGCCAAGACACCAAGTGAAACTAACATAAAAAAGATACAAGCAACGTAAAAAGCAGCCCAAGGCTTATTTTGTAGTTGATGTAATACATGATTAAGGTGTTCTAAATGTTCCGCCTCTTCACTAACAACATGACCTTCTTTTTTGACGTTTGTCTCGGCATGAGCCACCTCAGAATGAGCCTCTTTAGCTACCACAGTGGTGTCATCAGTAGCTGGCATTGTAGCAGCTGTATCCTCCACTTTTGTTTCAGTATTTACCTCATGATTAGCACTGGGTGCATCATGTTTAGCCTCAGACGAACTTGAGGCTTCATGTTTTGCTTCACCATGACCACCATGACTTTCGGCAGCAAGAAGTTTTTCAACATCTTGAATATCCTTTGGTGCAGTTAAAAAACCATATCCAATCCCTAATATACCTACGGCCATTAGAATGAAAGAAAGAGTTTTTAATTTACTTGAAAATGTATACATATCTATAACGATCAGTTTGTTCAACAATTATAATTTTGCTCTTAATTCAACAACATAAGAAGCTACCAACCAACGCTCATGCTGGTCTAATTGATTGGAGTAAGCCCCCATGGAATTTAACCCATAAGTCATAACATGATAAATGCTACCTTCATTAATATCCCTATCTTTATAATTAGGAATACCCAATAATTTCCCTTGCGTGACTAATTTACCTTTACCATTTCCCTCATTACCATGACAAATTGCACAATATATTTCGTAAAGCTCTTTAGATTTCGCGTGATCTTTTTCTGATATTGAATCTAGAGGAGATGTCGAATTTAGCTTGGCTAAATCATAACCTTCGGTAGAATTATCAAAACCATAAGGAACGAAGCCTCTTTTAATAGTTCCATCAACAGGTAATTGACCCTCTTTACCATTTTTAAAAGCAGTCGATTCAGCATAAGTGTCGTATCCTATATGCTCATACATATTTGGGAAATATTGATAGTTAGGTGCCGTTGTATTATGGCACGACGAAACTAAAATAGTTATCCCAAAAAGAAGTGTTATTTTATAAATACTTTTCATATCTCTAATTAATGCTTATCTATTACTTTAACTTCTACAGCTCCGGTACCTTGGAAAAAAGAAATTAATTCTTCTTCATTATCATTTACCGCAACTTCCATTAAGAAATGGTCATCAGTAGTTCTTACATCAGGATTTTCAGCTTGTTTGAATGGCCATAATTTACTTCTCATGTAGAAAGTTATTACCATCAAATGCGCTGCAAAAAACACGGTCAACTCAAACATAATTGGAACAAAAGCTGGCATGTTTTCTATATAACTAAAACTTGGCTTTCCACCAATATCTTGTGGCCAATCTTGGATCATGATATAATTCATCATTGCCGTTGCCACCGAAATTCCAACACAACCATAAAGAAAAGCACAAATGGCTAATCTTGTTGGTGCAATTCCCATAGCTTTATCCAAACCGTGAACCGGAAATGGAGTAAAAACTTCCTCAATATGATGATGAGCTGCTCTGGTTTTTTTTACCGCATCCATCAAAATATCATCGTCATTATAAATGGCGTATATTACTTTATTACTCATGGTGTGAATCTTTATTTGCTTCTCTTTCTCTTTTGTAATTATCTCCAGTTCCTTTCAAAATTGTTTTTACCTCCGCTTGTGCGATAACTGGGAATGTTCTTGAATACAATAAGAACAGCACAAAGAAGAAACCGATTGTTCCTATAAAAATACCAATATCAACAAATGTTGGTGAAAACATAGTCCAAGAAGATGGTAAATAATCTCTATGTAAAGAAGTTACGATAATTACAAATCTCTCAAACCACATTCCAATATTTACAACAATCGAAATTATAAACGAAAACATGATACTTGTTCTTAACTTTTTAAACCACATGAATTGCGGTGAGAAAACATTACATGTCATCATTGACCAATAAGCCCACCAGTAAGGTCCAGTAGCTCTATTAAGAAAAGCATATTGCTCATATTCTACTCCAGAATACCAAGCAACAAACAATTCCGTAATGTAAGCAACACCTACTATAGAACCGGTAATCATGATTACAATGTTCATCAATTCTATGTGTTGAACAGTGATGTAAGCCTCAAGATTAGAAACTTTTCTCATGATAATCAACAAGGTGTTTACCATTGCAAAACCAGAGAAAACCGCTCCAGCAACAAAATAAGGAGGAAAAATTGTTGTATGCCATCCCGGTATTACAGAAGTAGCAAAATCCATCGATACGATCGTATGTACAGAAAGTACAAGAGGAGTAGCTAAACCAGCCAATACAAGAGAAACTTCTTCAAAACGTTGCCAATCTTTTGCTCTACCGCTCCATCCAAAACTTAGTATTGAATATACCCTTTTATTGAAAGGAGTTACCGCTCTATCGCGCAACATAGCAAAATCAGGTAACAAACCAGTCCACCAGAAAACTAATGATACTGAAAGGTACGTAGAAATTGCAAATACATCCCAAAGTAACGGAGAGTTAAAGTTAACCCACAATGATCCAAACTGATTCGGGATAGGTAAAACCCAATACGCTAACCAAGGACGACCCATGTGTATGATTGGAAACAGACCTGCTTGAATAACAGAGAAAATTGTCATTGCTTCTGCAGAACGGTTAATCGCCATTCTCCAACGTTGACGGAAAAGTAATAGTACTGCAGAAATCAAAGTTCCTGCGTGACCGATACCAACCCACCAAACGAAGTTCGTGATATCCCAAGCCCATCCAACAGTTTTATTTAATCCCCATGTTCCAATCCCTGTAGATACGGTGTAGATGATACAGCCTAATCCCCAGAGGAAGGCTATTAATGCAATTGAAAATACAATCCACCAATGTTTATTTGCTTTCCCTTCAACAGGTGCAGCTACATCTACAGTTACATCGTGATATGATTTATCACCTATAACTAAGGGTTTTCTAATGGTTGCTTCGTAGTGAGACGACATAATCCTTTATATTGATTCTTAATTAATTCTTTTTTTGTACTAGGTATTTCTAACTTTAACGTGATAAATCACATTTGGTTTTGTTCCAACATGCTCCAATAAGTGATACATTCTTTCATCAGCAGCTAATTTTGCTATAACTGCTTCTGTATCATTTACATCTCCAAATTTCATTGCTCCATTAGAACAAGCATTTGAACAAGCGGTTTGAAACTCCCCATCAACGACCGGTCTTCCTTCGTTTTTAGCCTTCAAAATAGTTGCTTGTGTCATTTGAATACACATTGAACATTTCTCCATAACTCCACGAGAACGAACATTGACATCTGGATTTAATACCATACGTCCTAAATCGTCATTCATATGATAATCGAATTCACTGTTTTTGTTATACAAGAACCAGTTAAAACGACGTACTTTATATGGACAGTTGTTAGCACAGTAACGAGTACCAACGCATCTGTTATAAGCCATGTGATTCTGACCTTGGCGAGAGTGTGAAGTTGCAGCAACTGGACAAACTGTTTCACAAGGTGCGTGATTACAATGTTGACACATTACCGGTTGAAAAGAAACTTGTGGATTATCGCCCGCTTTCTCCATTTCATTAAATGTAGATAAGGAACTAGACAAACCTGCAATATTTTCTTTTCTTTCATTATCTCCTTCAAAAGTACTTTCAGAAGAATAATATCTATCAATACGCAACCAATGCATATCACGACTTCTTCTTACCTCCGATTTTCCAACAACAGGAACGTTGTTCTCCGCATGACAAGCAATCACACAAGCACCACAACCGGTACAAGCATTTAAGTCAATAGAAAGATTAAAATGGTGACCCGTCGAACGATCAAATGAATCCCATAAATCTACCTTCGTAGCTTCTACTTCTTTATGATCTAAGGATACCATTGGTTGTTCATTCCAAACGTGGGCATCTTTTGTATTGAAAATTTCTAACGAAGTTTCTTTGATGATATCTCCTCGTCCCATTAATGTTTTCTGACCTTGAACACAAGCAAACTCATGTTCTCCTCCAGCTTTGGCTAATGTTACAGATTGAACAGTATTGAAACCTTTATATAGAGCGTAGGCATTTAAACCTACCATCATTTCTTCCTTCAAAGCCGCTTTACGACCGTAACCTAGAGCTAAACCAATAGTTCCAACAGCTTGGCCTGGTTGAACAATAACTGGAACATTTTCCAGTTTCAACCCATCTGCAGTGGTAATAGTAGCATAACTTCCATTTAAACCTCCATTTGCTACAATTTCATTGGAAAGCTCATATTTCTTAGCGTCCGCATTAGAAACAGTAACATAGTTATCCCAAGAAACTCTTGTAATTGGATCTGGAAATTCTTGTAACCAAGGGTTATTCGCCTGTTGTCCGTCACCCAAACCAGTTTTAGTATATAAAACCAACTCTAGTCCTTGTACTGGTTTTGACTGAGCAAGCGCGCTTGCGGCAGCACTATAATCAGCAGATCTTGCAGAAACAGCTGGTATAACTCCAACAAAAACTCCATCATGCAATACTTTATTCCAGGAAGAACCTGCAATTGTTGTTGCTGCATTACCCTTAATATAATCATAGAATGTTCCTGAAAGACCATTCAAGGACAATAGAACATCTTGAAATTGTTTTGTATTAAAAAGTGGTCGTATAGTAGGCTGAGTGATTCCGTAAGTACCTTTTGTAAAACTTACATCATTCCATGATTCCAAATAATGCGGAACCGCAGCAGCTACAGTACTTAACAAAGCAGTTTCGTCTTCTTTCAAAGAAAATGCAACCGATGTCTTCACCTTTTTTAGACCTTCAACGAAAGAAGCACTATCCGCGAGAGTATAAACAGGATTGACACCACTCATAATCAAAGTATGAACGCTTCCTGCTTTCATATCAGCTACTAATTGAGCAACTTTTGCATTCGATCCTTTTCTAATTTGTCTTACTCCTAAAGTACTAAAAGCTTCACTAGCTAATGCTTGGTTGATAGCCAAAACTACTAATTGAGCATTTTTATCATTAATACCAGATACTAAAACGCCTTTTGAGCCAGCAGCTTTTAATTGTTGTGCTGCTTTTGTAACTTCTGATTTAAATTTATCTTCTAAACTTACAGTAACGGCAGAACCCGTTACAATGTTGTAAATATGAACTAATGCTAGTTTTTGATTAGCAGTAGACATTGGCAGTCTTTTATCAGCAGCAGCACCAGACAAAGTCATGTTTGCTTCTAACTGAAAATGACGTGACATTTTACCTGCCTTAGGAACTCGTCCTTGCGTATAACTCGAGTCATACCCACCGCCTTGCCAATCCCCAAGAAAATCAGCTCCAACAGAGACAATAAGAGACGCTTTTGAGAAATCGTAATCTACCAAAGCTCTTTCTCCATAAACCGTTTCAAATGCATCCAATGCTTCAGATGAGGATACCGCATCATAAATTACATGTTTAGCATTTGGGTTTTTGCCCACAAACTCAGCAATCAGTTTTTCAGTTGATGGACTAGCCAGCGTATTTGTTAATAGCACAACCTGCCCACCTTTTGCAGCAGCATCAGCTATACTAGATTTAATTTTAGAATCAACAACAGACCATGCAGCGCTTTTACCTTCAACTTTTGGCTCTTTCAAACGCATACTATCATACAAAGACAATATCGACGCATGAATTCTTGCATTAGCACTAAACTTAGCACCGGCCATGGTGTTATTATCTATTTTAATAGGACGCCCTTCACGAGTTTTTACTAAAAGATTAGCAAAATCAAATCCATCAAAAACAGAAGTTGCATAATAATCCGCAACCCCAGGAATGATTTGCTCTGGCTGAAGCACGTAAGGTATTGATTTGTTTACAGGACCTTCGCAAGCTGCAAGCGTAGCCGCTGCAGTACTAAAACCAACGTACTTTAAAAAATCACGACGTGATGTTGATGAAGATGACAAAGCGTCACTATTTCCTAAAAATTCGTCAGTAGGAATTTCTTCAACAAATTCGTTATTTTTAAGCGCCTCAACAATAGAACTATTTTTGTCTAGTTCTTCAACACTTTTCCAGTATTTTTTGTTTGATGACATATATAAATATTAAAATCTTAATAATTTGATTAATAATGGCATTTACCACATTCTAAACCTCCCATTTGGGCTGCCGTCAATTTGTCTACGCCGTATTTCTTAGAAAGCTGTTCATGAATTTTAGTGTAGTATTCATTCCCTTCCATTTTAACTTCCGTTTTTCTATGGCAGTTGATACACCAACCCATTGTCAAAGGAGCAAATTGTTTTTGAATTTCATACTCTTGTACTGGACCATGACAAGTTTGACACTCAATACCAGCTACATTAACGTGTTGTGAGTGATTAAAGTAAACAAACGATGGCAAGTTATGAATACGTATCCATTTTACAGGTTCTGTTTTTCCAGTATATTTTTGATTAGTTGCATCCCAGCCAACAGCCTTGTACAACTTTTGAATTTCCGCATCATAAAAAGCTTTAGAATATTCTGGCGTTGCAGTTGTATCTGAAACTTCGCCAATACTTTTATGGCAATTCATACAAACATTCAAGGAAGGAATTCCAGAATGCTTGCTCACTCTAGCAGAAGAGTGACAGTATTTACAGCTGATTCCATTACTTCCGGCATGTATTCTGTGCGAATAATGTATCGGCTGTATTGGAGCATAATCCTGATCAACTCCTATTTGCATTAAAAAACCATAAACAAAATAAGCACTAGCCAGCAATAAAAATACCGCGCTAACTAACACCAAAAATTGATTTCTAGCAAAAGCTTTCCATATAGGCGTTGTTGGAGTTTTCGGAGCTACCTCAATACCATTCGCTTTAGCAACTTTGGACAAAACTTTGTTTACTAAAAACAACATTACTACCAAAATAAGCATCACGAGTGACAAAGCACCTAATATAATGTTGTTTGAAACACCACTATCAGAGGTAGCAGTTCCAGGAACAGCTTCCGTTGCATTTGCAGTCTTAGGAGCTTCAGCCTTTGGTTCTGAAGTATAAGCAATAATATTGTCTATGTCCCCATCCGTAAGTTGAGGGAAAGCAGACATTACTGCCTTATTGTTTTCCTCATACACTTTTACAGCTTGCGCATCCCCAGATTTAATAAGCTCTGAACTATTACGAACCCATTTATGAAGCCATGAAGCGTCATATTTAGCAGCAATACCTCTAAGCATCGGACCAGTTGCTTTAGCATCTAGTTTGTGACAAGCAGCACAGTTTGCATTAAAAAGCTCTTTACCCTTAACAGGGTCAGCACCTTGTGAAGGAGCTGCAGCATCTGGAGCTGCGGGGTCAACCGCAGGAGTAGCTTCTTGAGCAAATGAAGTAAAGGAAATAGATAGCATCAAAGCTATGCTAAAAAATAATTTCCTTGAGATCGAATTATGGTTACCCACCTTTTTCATATAGTATAATGATTATCTACTAAAAATTGGCACAGTTTTTTCTAAGTGATTTATAAAAACTGATCCTTTATTTTAAAACTTGCACAAAAATACGACTTAAGAACTATTCTCAAAACCTTAAAATAGTCTTAATTTCAATTTATATCTATTCTAAATAACATTTGCTCTTGAGTATCGTTTCTTAAATATTACTTTTGCACAAAAACAATCACATTATGAGAATTTTAGCCCTACGAAAAGCCTTTTTCATCTCACTCACATTCTGCATTTCCTATCTGAACACCAATGCACAAGATGGAAATATATCTGTAAAACAAGACTCCAAATTTGAACAATTTTTAAATGAAAAGAGAAAAACTAATATTTCGAATACTATAAATGATCGTTATAAAATTCAAATATTCAGTGGAGAAAGTGAAAAAGCAAAAAGCACATTGAATGCTTTTAGACAAGAATTTAGAGAAATCGACGGTACTATCTTTTTCTTTACACCTAACTATAAAGTCTGGGTAGGAAATTTTAAAACAAGAATTGACGCAGAACGAAATCTTATAGAAATTAGAAAAAGCTATCCGAATGTGCATTTGATAAAACCTAATAAGTAAAAGTAGCCTTCTTTAAATTAAAACAAGAAACCACTCAATTTGAGTGGTTTCTTGTTTTAATATACTTTGTCTTCCTAGTGTTATCGATCACAATTGGGACGTTTAAGACAGCCTTTTGCAGTTAATCACACCATGAGCCAATATGAGATTGAATAACCCAGTAAACGTTTAATCTTAATACATTTACAAAACGGGGCAATACCCTGAAAAGCAACCTACTCGATAAAATAAAACCAATTAAAATTGAAACGGTTTCCTGTTTTAATTCGTTATATAATGCCGCTGTTTGTGGGTATAGATTGTAAATATGTGGTAGAGTCGCCGAAAGATCTAAGCAATCTGGGTTTTACTTCACTGTGTGGGCACAGTTTGCAAAACTGCGCTAACAGCTACACGTACTGCATATCAAGGACGTCGGGGCTAAACGACCAAAAAAAATCACTCGTTAAAGAGTTTTTAGATGCTTTCATTCTAAAAGCAAACTTACAACAGCAACTTTCTTAACATAAAAAAAACGAGCAATTGCTCGTTTTTTTTGTTTATTTATTCTCTAAAATATTACGCCTTTAATTAATGCAAAATCTGTTTACTTTGATTATGGCTTTCTAAGATTAATCGCTCTAATTCATCGAAAGAGCAATCTAAATCCCCAAAAGTAATTATATAAGGTGTACCCATAGATTTTTCATTCATTTTAAAAAAAAGTGAGCTAATTCCTTTTTCATTATTTGGAGTTTCTTTTAAAAATATTGCTATGTAATTGTTATAGTTGTATTTAATTGTTTCTATTTTACTGATTTCTTCCCATTTGATAAGTTTCTTGTTATATAAGAAAAAACCATTAAATATACCTTGCTCGTCAATTCTTAAGAAAACATCTTTTCGGAAAATACTTTTTATGAGTAAAAATATTACCAAAGCACAAGTTATTATACCAACTATAGAAAATATAATTACCGTATTTTTTGTTGGAAGTAAAAAAAAGGTGTGTTCGGAAGGATAGCGTAAAAAATTTACCAGTCCACATAAGACAAAAATCATCAATAGTATTATTGCAATTCTTTTGAAATAATTTTTATTTTTCTCTATTATTATTGTTTTCATTTGTATGTTATTCATAAGCTTTCTCAACTAAATTTCCTGCTGTTTCACTCGCATAATATCCTGCAAATCCTCCAGCAATGGCTCCTGCAATTGTTCCAATAAATGGTATTGGAACAAGAGTTTCAACTGCTGCTCCTGTCCCAACTGACACAAGCCAACTAACTCCAGCACCAGCCACAACTTTTGCTCCTGCTAACGCCGTATTCTCACCGTTAGTATACCCTGTGTTTTGGTAGTTTTGGTAATCGCCAGTTACTCCTTGCCCAACTTCTATAGTCCCAAGAATAACGGTGGTAGCAATGGAACCATTTTTTATTAATTTACTTACATCAAACGTCTTGATATTTGCTGCACTTCCTCCAGTCCAATTAGATGCATAATATTTAAAACTAATGTTTCGTGGGTTATAACTACCATTGTTAGTTAATCTAAAAGAACCTCCTTGACTGCTAGTTGCGCCTAACACACTAGCTCCATCGCCAATTCTATCATTAAATAAGTTTGCGTTATCTAGTGTGCTACTTTTTTTAGATTTTCATTGTACAACAACTTCCTCAAGTTCTATAACTTTACTAGCAGTTGTTGTTTCAGGGTCATAAACATATGTATTATTGGGGTCATCAATTAGTGGTTTAAAAGCAGGTGTATTTGGACACGTTGGACAAAGTGCTAGACCTTGATTATCGTTTTCAAACAGACCAGATGGGTCAGACCAGTAAACAGGACTGTTAAAACCAAACCTGTAAGGATTATGCATGGGAGCTAACTCGCTTAATAGGTCAATTACATTAAACCTACCAATAGCAGGGTCGTATTGTCGCCAGTCCATCGCTGTAACATTCAGCCCTAGCTCATCTTGGTACTCCTTGCCATTGTACTTATACTTATAACAACAAAGCTAAAACAAAAAAAATCCCGATTGCTCGGGATTTTTTATAAATATATTAAAATTCTATTTCAATTTCTTCTTAACAGCTACTTCATGGTACGATTCAATAACATCTCTTTCTTCGATGTCGTTGTAACCTTTTACTTGAATACCACAATCATATCCTTTAGCTACTTCTTTTACATCATCTTTGAAACGTTTCAATGCTAACAATTCTCCTGTAAAGACAACCACACCTTCTCTAATGATTCTCATCTTAGCGCTTCTAACAATTTTACCGTCCATTACCATACATCCAGCAATTGAACCAACTTTAGAAATTTTGAAGATCTCTCTAATCTCTGCTGTACCTAAAATCTCTTCCTTCATTTCAGGAGCTAACATTCCTTCCATTGCATCTTTCAAGTCATCAATAGCCGCATAAATAATAGAGTAGTAACGGATATCAATTTCTTCTTTATCTGCTAATTGTCTTGCATTTCCAGCAGGACGAACATTAAATCCGATGATAATCGCATCTGATGCAGAAGCCAACATTACGTCAGTTTCAGTAATTGCTCCAACCCCTTTATGAATAATATTAATTTGAATTTCTTCAGTAGATAATTTAGAGAACGAATCAGACAATGCTTCAACAGAACCATCCACATCTCCTTTAAGGATAATGTTTAATTCTTTAAATTGACCCAATGCAATTCTACGTCCAATTTCATCCAAAGTAATGTGACGTTGTGTACGTACCGATTGTTCACGCATCAATTGAGAACGTTTAGATGCAATTTGTTTCGCTTCTTTTTCGTCTTCAAATATATTGAACTTATCACCCGCAGTCGCTGCTCCATCAAGACCAAGAACTGAAACCGGAGTCGAAGGACCCGCCACAGTTACTATGTTCCCTCTTTCATCATGCATGGCTTTAATTTTACCATGATGCTTACCAGCTAACATATAATCTCCAATTTTCAACGTTCCGTTTTGAACTAATATCGTAGAAACATATCCTTTTCCTTTGTCAAGGAAAGCTTCAACAACAGTTCCAGAAGCCGCTTTATTTGGATTTGCTTTCAAATCTAAAAGTTCTGCTTCTAATAATACTTTTTCTAATAATTCTTTCACACCTGTTCCCACTTTCGCAGAAATATCATGTGATTGAATTTTTCCACCCCAATCTTCAACCAATAAATTCATACCTGCTAATCTTTCTTTTACTTTTTCAGGATTAGCATTTGGCTTATCAATTTTATTGATAGCAAATATAATAGGAACTCCAGCTGCTTGAGCATGGCTAATTGCTTCTTTGGTTTGCGGCATGATGTCATCATCAGCAGCAATCACAATAATAGCAATATCGGTAACTTGAGCACCACGCGCACGCATCGCAGTAAACGCTTCGTGACCCGGTGTATCTAAGAATGCAATTTTTTGTCCGTTATCTAAAGTTACTCCGTAGGCACCAATATGTTGTGTTATTCCTCCAGACTCCCCTGCAATTACGTTTTCTTTACGAATGTAATCCAGTAACGATGTTTTACCGTGATCGACGTGACCCATTACCGTTACAATTGGCGCTCGGAAAACTAAATCTTCTTCTCTGTCCTCAACAACTTGAATCGCTTCTTCGATGTCAACAGTAATAAATTCAACTTCATAACCAAATTCATCTGCAACGATAGTCAAGGTTTCTGCGTCAAGACGCTGGTTCATGGTTACCATGATTCCAAGTGACATACACGTACCGATCACTTTCGTGATAGGCACATCCATCATGATGGCAATTTCACCTACCGTAACAAATTCCGTAACCTTAATGGTTTTACTTCCTTCGTCAATAGCTCTTTGCTCATCATCAGATTTCTGACGGTGCGTATCTCTTTTATCTCTTCTATATTTAGCCGCTTTAGATTTACCACCTTTACCTTGTAGTTTCTCTAAAGTCTCTCTAATTTGATTTTTAACTTCCTCTTCAGTAGGCTCCACTTTTGCAACAATAGCAGGTCTGTTACCTTTAACAAATCCAGGTCTTGAACTTCTGTTCGCATTAAATCCGCCACCACCTACATTAGGGGTAATCTTATTCGGATTTGGCGCACCTGGAACTCCTGGTATTGCTGGCGGTCTTGGAGCACCTGGTTTAGGAGCAATCCTTTTACGCTTATTTTTATTTGCATTGGCTGCAGCCGAACCTGGAGCACCCGGTTTATTCGGAGTGATTTTTGGTTCTTCTTTTTTCTTTTTCGGTTTGTTGAACTGAGATAAATCAATTATCTGACCTGTTAAAGTAGTTCCCGATAGTTTTTGATATTGCGTAGTGATGGTTTCATCAACAGGCGCTTCATCTGCTTTCGCAGGCTCAGTTTTCGCAACCGCTTTTGGTTCAGCAGCAACTTCTTCTTTTGGAGCCTCTGGTTTAACTTCTTTTATTCCAACAATAGGTTTTATCTCTTTTTTGTCTGAAACAATTTTTTCTTCCAAAGCCTTTTCTTGCAACGTTTGTTCTGCAGTTACTTTTTCTGGAGTCACTTCTTTTACAACTGGTTTTACTTCCTGTACCTTAGCAACTGGAGTTTCAACTTTCTCAACTGCTTTTGTAGGCGAAATAATGGAAGGCTTCTTTGGATTCAGATCAATTTTACCCACTTGAACAGGTCCTGCTATAACTGCTCGCGCTTTTATAACCTCCTGTTGTTTTAGACGATCCTCCTCAATTTTGCGTTTGTCTTCAATTTCTTTCTCTCGTTCTAAACGCAAAGCCTCTTTTTCTTTCCTTTTCTCTTCTCCTACTTCTTTTGAAGCTTCTTTATTCCCTTTGTCACCTGCAAACTGACCGCACAAGACCTTGTACACATCATCAGAAATCTTTGTGTTTGGATTTGCCTCAATAGCGATTCCTTTATCTTTTAGATAATCCACAGCTCTTTCCAAAGAAATATTCAATTCCCTTAAAACTTTGTTTATTCTAATAATTCTCTCTTCAGACATACAACCTTTTTATTATTACCTTTTTTGTTATTCCTCACTCTACTCCCGCCTCGGTACCTACCGAGTAAGAATTAATTGTAAAGTGGCATGTTTATCGTTGAAGAAACATTGACTAACTGTCAAATTCCTCTTTCAATATTCTCATTACATCTAAAATCGTTTCCTCTTCTAGGTCTGTTCTTCGTACTAAATCTTCAACATCTTGTTTTAAAATACTTTTTGCAGTATCTAAACCAATTTTTGCAAACTCTTCAATAACCCAGTCTTCAATTTCATCTGAAAACTCTGTTAATTCAACATCATCCTCATCAGCAGTTGCACCAGCAACATCGCCTTCGCGAATAACATCTAACTCATAGCCAGTTAATAAACCCGCTAATTTAATATTATGTCCACCACGACCAATTGCTTTTGAAACTTCTTCAAGCTTCAAGAAAACCTCTGCTCTTTTTGTCTCTTCATTAATTTTAATAGACGATACTTTAGCTGGACTTAATGCTCTAGTAATAAACAATTGAATGTTACTAGTATAATTAATTACATCGATATTTTCATTCCCTAATTCACGAACAATTCCGTGAATACGAGACCCTTTCATACCTACACAAGCTCCTACTGGATCAATTCTATCATCGTAAGAATCAACGGCTACTTTTGCTTTTTCACCTGGAATTCTCACTACTTTCTTAACCATAATTAAACCGTCAAAAACTTCAGGAATTTCTTGTTCAAACAATTTCTCTAAAAACTTCTCCGAAGTTCTAGACATGATGATTTGAGGTTTATTTCCTTTTAATTCAACGCTTTCAATTATTCCTCTAACATTATCTCCCTTGCGGAAAAAATCAGAAGGAATTTGTTTTTCTTTTGGCAAAATGATTTCGTTTCCTTCATCATCAACCAAAATTACAACTCTAGGACGCACATGGTGTACTTCAGCAGTGTATATATCGCCAATTAAATCTTTAAACTGTTTGTAAAGATTTGTATTGTCATGCTCATGAATTTTTGAAATTAAATTTTGGCGTAAAGCTAAAATTGCTCTTCTTCCTAAATCAATTAACTTCACTTCTTCAGAAACTTCTTCACCAATTTCAAAATCAGGCTCGATTTTTCTAGCTTCAGTTAAAGTAATTTCAAGGTGATCAAAATCCAAATCTTCATCAGAAACAATCACTCTTCTTTGCCATATTTCCATATCTCCCTTATCAGGATTTATAATAATATCGAAATTATCATCTGAACCGTATTTTTTTTTCAATGCATTTCTAAATACATCTTCTAAAATTGCCATAAGCGTTACACGATCAATAAGTTTATCATCTTTAAACTCTGAGAATGAATCGATTAATGCTAAATTTTCCATGCGAATTCTTTAATTAAAATGTTACTGTAACAATTGCTTCTTTTATATCTTCATAAGGCAACTTAAGTTCTTTTTGAACTGTTTCTTTACCTTTCCCTACCTTTTTAGGTTCTCTTGCTTCCCAAGACAAAACTACAAAATCATCATTAGCTTCTACTAATTCTGCCTCAATTATTTCTGTCCCAGTCTTTACAATCAAAGTTCTCCCGACATTTTTCTTGTATTGCCTTACTAATTTCAATGGCGACCCAACCCCTACCGAAGCTACTTCTAAGGAATAATCTTGTTCTTCCCGATCCAAATCATTGTCTATAAAACGACTTACATTTATACAATCCTGAAGCGCTACTCCATTATCACCATCTACAGTCACAATAACCTTGAAAGCATCAGTGATAACAAGGTCTATCAAAAAAATTGATGGCTTTTCTAAAAGGCATTCTGCCAATAACGTATTTACTTTTTCTTTAAATGTCATATTTTTATAAAAAGAGGGGACATTTAGTCCCCTCATTATCTAGATTTTAATAAATAACGGTGCAAATATAGTGTTTTTTTTTATAAACTAAAATAATCACTTGGTGTAAAATAATTTCTTACCTTTAAAAGTCAATTAAAACAACCGTTTTTACCATAATTTAACACTTTCTTATTATGAAACGTATTTTAGTTCCCACCGATTTTTCTGAACATGCCGAAAAAGCTTTAAAGGCAGCAGCATTGATTGCAAAAATAACTAAATGCGAACTATTTATCTTGCATTTATTAGAAATACCGAATCAGATGAACGATGCAATAACAGGAGGCAACGGCATTCCTGAAGAAACACTGTTTTTTAAAAAAGCCAATGAAAAACTACAAAAAACCAAAGACCAACCCTACTTAGCTGGAATTTCCGTACACGCTTCCGTTCAATACGAAAGAGCTTTTAGTGGCATTTTAGCCTTTAATAAAAAAAATAAAATTGATCTCATCGTAATGGGATCTCACGGAACCTCTGGCATTGAAGAGCTTTTGCTCGGCTCCAATACTGAAAAAGTGGTGCGCCTCTCTGAAATACCAGTTTTAGTCATCAAAAAAGAGGTAGGCGAATTAAAATTCAAAAACATGGTATTCGCTTCTGATTTTTCACCAGAAACAAAAAAACCTTTTATCAAAATGCGAGACTTTGCCGCAATTTTTGAGGCAAATTTATTTTTAGTTTTTATCTGCACCCCAAACAGCTTTAAGACTACTCTTGACGCGGAAAAAATAATGAACAAGTTCATCAAGAACTACGACATTCAAAACTACTCTTTACACATTTTTAATGATACTAATATCGAAAACGGAATTGTCAATTTTTCAAAAACTATCGATGCTGATTTAATAGGACTATGCACCCATGGCAGAACTGGATTGGCTCATTTTTTCACTGGAAGCATCAGCGAAGACTTAGTCAATCATGTTACAAAACCCATCATCACCTTCAAAATCTAACTCCTGATTAACTTCCATCTTGTAAATAGCATTTATAATTTAAAGAAAAAAAATTCAATAGGAATTTCTTAAATGTATTCCATAAAAAAAGCCCCTCAAGATTGAGGGGCTTTCTGTTGGTCTACAAGGACTCGAACCTTGAACGACTGCACCAAAAACAGTTGTGTTACCATTACACCATAGACCAGCATTGCTGCTAAGCGAGTGCAAATTTAAAATAATATTTAGTTTGTACAAACTTTTTTAGCCTTTTTATCAAAAAAAATTTGCCTTAATTTGAATTTAGAACTAGGATATAATGAAAAAACCTCACAATCAACACGTTATTAAATTGCAATACTTTTCCAGAAAATAATGTTAATGCTACTACGGTTAAACAAAAAAACATTTTCTTTGTAACTTACAATTAAATTAAATTTTAGTACATGGATAAAGCAGCATTCAATTTCAATAAATGGAATACCATCATTGGTTGGCTTACATTTGGAATCGCATTATTAACCTACACTTTGACTGTTGAACCTACCATGAGTTTTTGGGATTGTGGTGAATACATTGCTACTGCAGCAAAATTAGAAGTTGGACACCCACCGGGAGCTCCATTATATCAAATGATTGGTGCTTTTTTTGCCATGTTTGCTACTGATGACACTAAAATTGCCTTAATGGTCAATATGATGTCCGTATTCTCCAGTGCCTTTACCATTTTATTTTTGTTTTGGTCCTCATCCATGGTGCTAAAAAAATTAGTTTCTCGCTTTTCAGACTCAAATTTAAAAGAGGAACCGCTTAAGCAACTAAATAAAAGTAATGAAATTGTAATATTAGGAAGTTCATTTGTTGGCGCTTTAGCTTATACATTCTCTGATAGTTTTTGGTTTAACGCTGTGGAGGCCGAAGTTTACGCGATGGCTTCTTTATTTATTGCGTTGCTATTTTGGCTGGGTTTACGCTGGGAACAAGACATGGATAAACCAAGAGGGAACAAATGGTTATTAATTATTTCTCTTGTTGTTGGACTTTCTTTCGGAGTTCACTTTATGGCGTTATTAACAATTCCTGCTATTGGTTTTCTTTATTTTTTCAAAAATTATAAAGTTGTTACTCTTAAAAGTTTTCTTATTGCCAATGTAGTAGTAATAGCTATTTTACTTTTTATTTTCAAATTACTTCTTCCTATGACCATGGGATTCTTTGGTAAAACCGAAGTCTTTATGGTGAATAGCCTAGGATTACCATTTGATTCAGGAACTCTATTTGTTACTGTTTTGCTGGTAGCCTTGTTTTATTTTGGATTAAAATACACCTACAACAAAGGTCTTGCAACTGCCAACACCTTAATTCTATGCATCCTTTTTATTCTAATTGGTTTTTCTACATGGACGATGTTACCGATTCGTGCCAACGCCAATACTGTGATTAACGAAAACAAACCTTCTGATGCTCGTGAAGTTCTTGCCTACTACAATAGAGAACAATACGGAGTAAATCCACTGTTTTACGGCCCTCAATACACCGAAGGATTTGCTGGTTTAGACAAAGACAATCCCTATCTAGACAAAGCACCCAACTACGAAAGAGATTATAAGACCAACACCTACGTTATTGTAAATAATTTCAAAAATGCAGATCAAAATACAGATGATAACCACAAAACGATTTTACCAAGAATGTGGAGTGGTGACCATATTGAAAATTATATGAATTTTACAAATCCTCCTGAGTTTAGGTTAAACCCTAATTATGCTTATGAGGATGATTTAGCTAAATACGGCATTGATCCAAGTCAGCTAAGTGAGGAAGATTATAACAAAGCTATTGCACAACTGAAAAACGAAACGCAGAAAACCATAAATGAATTCAGACAAGCCTACGCACAAAAACAAATTGATAATGAAGGGTATATTAAGTTCCTGAAAAGCTATGGTGATTATCTTATCGTTGAGAAACCTGCAACCTTGGACAATCTAGGTTTTATGGTTGAATACCAGTTTGGGTATATGTACTGGAGGTATTTAATGTGGAACTTTGTTGGTCGTCAAAATGATATTCAAGGAAGATACGATTATCTCGATGGTAACTGGCTTAGTGGAATATCATTTATAGATGAATTGCATTTAGGAAGCCAAGAGAACCTACCTTCGGATGTGTTGAATAATAAAGGACGAAATGTCTATTTCTTCCTGCCATTTATTCTTGGTCTAATTGGTTTAATGTACCATGCGAATAAAGATCTTAAAAGCTTTTATGTACTCCTTGCTTTATTTCTATTTACTGGAATAGCATTGAAAATTTACTTAAATGAAAGACCATTTGAGCCTCGAGAAAGAGATTATGCTTTAGTGGGTTCTTTTTATGTATTTGCAATTTGGATAGGTTTTGGGGTTTACGCCTTATATGAAAGTGCGCAAAAATATTTAGCCCCAAAAATTGCCGGTCCACTTATAATCGCAGCAAGTTTATTAGCCGCTCCTGTACTTATGGCTTCTCAAAATTGGGATGACCACGATCGTTCTGGAAAATACACTGCTGTTGCGATGGCAAAAGCATACCTTACCTCCTGTGACCCTAATGCAATTTTGTTTACTATTGGTGATAACGATACTTTTCCGCTTTGGTACGCTCAAGAAATTGAAAAAGTACGAACGGATGTCAAAATCGTAAATACAAGTTTGTTTATGACAGATTGGTACATTGACCAAATGAAAACTAAAACGTACGAATCGGATCCATTACCCATTTCTTTTACACACGATCAATATGTAGGCGACAAACTGGACTATGTAGCCCACATTCCTAAAATTGAAAGCCGTTGGGATATAAAAGATTTTATCGATTTTATTAAAAATCCAAAATCAACTGTTGAAATGCAAAACGGTCAAACCATTCATTTTTATCCTACGAATAAAATCAGAATTCCAGTTAACAAAGACATTATCATCAAAAACAAAGTTGTTTCCCCTAAATACAATGACTCTATAGTTCCATACATTGACTTGGACATTAAAGGCAATGCCTTATATAAAAATAGACTAATGATGCTTGATATCGTTGCCAATAACAATTGGAAACGCCCTATTTACTTTAGTGGAGGTGCATTTGATAATGAAGATTATATCTGGATGAAAGAATACCTTCAATTAGAAGGTATGGTTTATAAATTAGTTCCAATAAGAACCATCATCCCTAAAGATGGAGGTCCACTTGAAATGGGACAAATTGATGCCGATAAAATATATGCCAAAGTAATGAAATGGGATTGGGGAAATAGCGAAAGCCCAACCATTTATCATGATCCAGAGACCCGAAGAAATAGTATAACCTACCGAACCAATCTCTCAAGATTAATGAATCAGCTAATTCTTGAAGGACAAAAAGACAAGGCTAAAAACATTATCGATTTGGCGATGACAAAAATGCCAGTGGAATATTTTGAATATTATTCCTTAGTAGAACCTTTCGCAGGTGGATATTACAAAATTGGCGAAAAAGTAAAAGCACAGCAATTGCTAAAAAAACTAGTGGGTAAGTACCAAGAGAACCTCAACTATTACGGCAACCTTAAATCTTCTGAGCAGAGCAGTATTGCGACTCCTATTATTATCGACATTGAGCGCTACCGAAGTCTCTTGAAGGTGATGAAAGAGAACGGCGACCTGGATTTCTACAACACAAATAGAATCACGTTCAACACCTACATTAAAATGTTTGAACGTTTTGGCCGTGAAAAAGAATAATTTTAAGTAGAAAGTAAGACGAGGAGTTGCTTATAAATTTATGACACAATAAATGTATAAGCAACTCCTCGTCTCTTTTTAAAAATCAAGGCAGAAGTACTTAGCAAAAAATAGATTACTTCTTAGTTTCGATTAAATAAAAACAAGCATTTTATTTATGTCCCTAATTTTCAACTGATGAGCTTCTACTGGATAAAGACCAACTGGATCATAAAAAAGATATTTTCTAATTATATATGGGATGTTTCCAATACTGAAAATATCGTTTACCTTACATTTGACGATGGCCCTGTCCCTGAAGTTACAGGATGGGTTTTGGAAGAATTAAAAAAATACGATGTAAAAGCAACTTTCTTTTGCATAGGAGAGAATATCAAAAAAAACTCAGCCCTATTTAAAAAAGTAATTAATGCTGGCCACGGAGTAGGAAACCACACCTTTAATCATCTAAATGGTTGGAAAACTGAAACGGAAACTTATGTAGAAAACACAAAACGTTGTGAAGATGTCATTCAAAGCAATAGTAATTACACTTTAAAATCTAAGCTATTCCGCCCCCCTTACGGCAAATTAAAAAGAGCCCAAGCAAGGGAAATTCGAGCATTAGGATATGAAATAATTATGTGGGATGTACTGAGTGCGGACTTCGACACGACCATCGCCAAAGAAAAATGTTTAGATAATGTTCTATCAAATATAAAACCAGGGAGTATTATTGTTTTTCATGACAGCATAAAAGCATTTAAAAACCTGGAATACGTGTTACCAAAAACACTGGCTTTTTTAAAAAATAATAATTTTCAATGTGCTCTTTTATAAAATAACAAATGCTGTTACAATTGTTCCTGAACGATTCCAATAAGCGTATTGGCATCTAATTCTCCAGACTGTCTCCAGATCATTTGACCTTGTTTGTAAATCATCAAAGTAGGCAAGCCTTTGATGCGTAAGGCATCCGCTAACTCTTGATTTTTATCTACATCAATTTTTATGACTTTTGCTTTATCGCCAAGTGCAGCGGCTACATCCCTGATTACAGGATGCATTGAAACTGAAGATTCGTTCCATTCTGTGTAAAAATCGATTAACACAGGTACTTGAGTATTTATAAGTTCTCCAAATTTTGACATAAAACCAAAAATTTAATTTTTTAAAATTCACTAAAAAGAGATATTTATTTTACAAATGTAGCATTTTTAACGTATTATGCCACATTAACACCTTTTTTTAGTTCAATGACTGTTATTTCCGGCATAATACCTACTCTACCTGGGTAAGCATGAAAACCAAAACCTCTATTAACGTAAACGTATCTTCCTAGGTTTTCATATAAACCCGCCCATTGTTTATAGACGTACTGTGCCAAACTCCATTTAAAGTATCCTGGGATTTCAATACCAAATTGCATTCCATGGGTATGTCCAGAAAGTGTAAGATGATAATGTTTATCGTCATGTTGCACCACATGTTCCCAATGCGAAGGATCATGGCTCATCAAAATCTTGAAATCTTCTTTCTTTAATTGCCCTGAAGCCTTGCTTAAATCTCCGGCTTGTTTAAAATTATGACCCCAGTTCTCAACACCTACTAAGGCTATTTTATCTTCTCCTTTTTGGATAAAAGTATGTTCATTCAACAATAAATTGAAACCTATTTCCCCGTATAGGTTTTTTATAGCTTGAAAATTATCTTCTTTTGCGGCCTCCGTTGGCCACGTAACATATTCTCCATAATCGTGATTCCCCAAAACCGAATATTTACCATATTCGTGCTTTTTAATTTTATTGAATGTTTCTATCCAAGGATGCATTTCCTTTGCATCCGTATTCACGATATCGCCTGTAAACAAAATGAGATCTGAATTTTGCTCATTTACCAAATCAATGGCATAATTAATTTTTTCTGGATTATCAAAACTTCCACTGTGAACATCTGATATTTGAGTAATCGTAAAACCATCAAAAGCATCTGGTAAATCAGGGAAAAAGATGCGTTGTTTGATTACTTTATAATTGTATTTTCCAACGGTTACCCCATAAATTAATGACAGAAAAGGGACTGCTGCTAATCCCAGTCCTATTTGACTCACAAACTTTCTTCGGGAATTAAGGAAATCTGCACTCTTGTCATAATCGACAAAAAAATTAACGGATCCTACACACAGCCTGTAGATATCTTCCCCCATTAATGTAAAAGTCAATATTAATTTTGGAACATAAACAATAAGCAACAAACCCATGGTAGACATCATTTGTTGCGTTTGCCCTACACTACGGTCAAATTGCATTAAAGAGTAGACAATATATACTAAAAATAAGAGGCTAATAAACTGAATTGAAAACAATGCTGGCTTTGATTTTATCAAAGTTTTTAATACTTGAAAGGTGTAAAGCTCAATAATGAGAAGGACTAAACACAAGAATACGATACGAAAGATCATTATAAAAAAATTTTTAACAAAATAACAAAACAATTTACTGAAATGGTTTTTTATTAGTTAAAGTTTAACGGTTGATTAAAGCGTAAAAGCGCTGTTAGGTTCAAAATTATTCAACAAAAATAAAAACCGCATTACTTTAAATTTCAAGTAATGCGGTTTTTAGATTGTATTTTTATTTGATGGACATATTATAAGAACGGAAAGTAAGTGTTTTATCCGTACCTGTCAATCTCGCCGCATGTAATTCAATATAGTCACCCGCATTTACTTGTATAATACCCGTCACAGGAAAACTTTGCATAAAGCCTGAATTGGAATCTATATATGTCTCCGAAGAAGTTATTATACTTGGAACGCCCGACGATGTAAATTTAACGAAAAAAAACAAATAGTCAGTAACACCTGATCCAGCAGCCTCGAAAGACATTGAAGTAGTAACAGATATAGTTCTTGTTTTTTTCCCCGAATAAACTATTCTATTATTAACTGGAGTACTCATTCTATACAAATTCGTAGAAACAGTTGTTCCAGGCACCTTGTAGGAAATATTAGGAGTAGGGAACGAAATAGTTGGAGAAGTACCCGTTCTGTCCAAATATAAATTGCCTGATGCAAAGGAATCTCCCTCATTTGGTATCCCCGTGCAGCGTACAGCCCAAAAGTTATTAAAATTATAACCACTATAAGTACCTGCTGTATAAGCTTTAACATATCCAGCGGTATTCGTTCCAGTAAAAACAACCGCTTCAATGACAGCATCTCCATTTATTGTTGGGTTAGTGGACACGTCAAAACCAATACTTGACCCGGAAACTTCACTAAATCCTCCTTGCTTGGCAACTTGTTCAAATGTACCAACAATTTTCTCATAAGTTCCAGAATTACCCAGAGGTAAACCGCCTCCAAACCAACCCGCATTATTAATCAATAATTTATTGATGTTTTCATAAATGATCCCATTTGTATTACCTACATATTGTACAATACTCACAAATACTAGTGAAAAACCTTTGATAAGTCCAACATTAGCTGAGCTTGCTACAGTACAGTCCCTAAATATCAAGTTTTGATTTCCAGCTCCAGTAATATTAAAAACATTACCACCAGTCCCAGATGCTACTAAAGTCAGCACTCTTATTGAACCTCCTGTTGTCCCCGTAAAGAGATCTCCACTTGCTTTAACCAATTTATCATCGCTCGAATCTAAACCAGCAACATACGCATTATTTAACTCTATAGGAAAATTGACAATTATCGTTCCGTTAATCTCATAATATGTACCACTATCTAAAACATATTTTATACCACTTCCTGCTGCTAATTCTGTCGCTAAAACTGTCGCTAAAACATCTGAAGATTTGATGCGCTTGAACTTTAATCTACCTGTAGTGGCACTATTGATTACATTCCATGAGGTTATTGCTGAATTGTAGTGGTAAAACGATTTCAAATCGATGTCATAAACCATTAATCCATCAGCTGGCGACGCAATAGCCGTTCGTTGTGCCGTTGTCATTCTAGGGGTCAACATTCCTTGAGTTGTCGATGAAACATCTAAAACAGAACTTGCGTTTGGTGTTATCGTGCCTATGCCCACCTGGCCAAACACATTTGTTGTTATTATCATGAAAAATAACAAACAGGCTTGCAAAACCTTTGTAGTAGCGTAATTTTTTTTCATAATAAATAAAATAAAAGATTAAATAATAGAGAATAAAATGGATTCTCAAAACCATTTAGTAAAATTAAACAATATGTCGATTAAATACATATTATGTCGACCAAATACACGTTTTTAATTATAACATATTATTATTCTTATATTTTAAAATAAATTAAAAATAGCCATTTGCTATTTATAGCTATTTTCTTTCGAGCGAAACAATACGGAATAATAACTAAAAAAATACACACTAATTTAATTTTCATTAGTTTGAAATTAGTTTGTGTTGCAGATAAAAACAGAAATTTTTCAAACCAGCTCTCCTTTATCTCACAAGTTTTGTACTTTTGAAAACTTTACAAAAATCACATTTCATGTCACAACAAAAACGCCTGTTCCTTCTAGATGCTTATGCCTTAATCTTTAGAGGATATTATGCTTTCATAAAAAACCCACGAATCAATTCTAAAGGAATGGACACTTCAGCCATCATGGGATTTATGAATTCGTTGATGGACGTAATAAAAAGAGAAAAACCAGATCATTTAGCCGTCGCTTTTGATAACGGCGGAAGCCAATTAAGAAACGAGATTTTTCCGGCGTACAAAGCACATCGCGATGCTACACCAGAAGCCATAAAAATTGCCATTCCCTACATTCAACAGTTGTTGAAGGCCATGCACATTCCCATAATTGAAGTCAAGGGCTTTGAAGCCGATGATTTAATTGGAACTATTGCCAAGCAAGCCGAAAAACAGAATTACAAAGTCTTTATGGTAACTCCCGATAAAGATTTTGCACAACTGGTTTCTGAAAATATATTTATGTACAAACCTGCCCGAATGGGTAATGGAATAGAAATTTGGGGTGTTCCTGAGGTTTTGGCAAAATTCGAAATTGAAAGACCCGATCAAGTAATCGACTTCCTAGGTATGATGGGTGATGCAGCCGATAATATTCCAGGACTTCCTGGCGTAGGTGAAGTTACTGCTAAAAAATTCTTGAAGGAATTTGGAACCATGGAAAATCTTTTAGCTAATACCGATAAGCTAAAAGGTAAAATGAAAGAAAATATTGAAGCCAACAAAGAAAAAGGATTATTATCTAAAACGCTAGCGACAATTATCATTGATTGCCCTGTCGTTTTTGACGAGACAGATTATGAGTTATCCACTCCTGATGTTGAAAAAACAGATGCACTATTCAATGAATTAGAGTTCAGAAGAATGGCCGAGCAATTTGATGCCATTTTCAAAAAAGGAGGTACTGCAACAACCAATTCTAATCCTGTTGACGAAACCAAATTATACAAAAAACCACAGCCAAAAAACGAAGATCAGTTTGATCTATTTGGCAGTGCTATAGCAGATGATTCCTCAGAAGAAACGCGCCATCAATTTTATAATACTTTAGAAAATACGGCTCATTCGTATCAAATTATTCAAGGGGATTTAGGATTGAAATTGCTGTTACAAAATTTGCAAAAACAGTCTTCAGTTTGTTTTGATACCGAAACAACCGGACTTGATGCTTTACATGCCGAATTAGTGGGAATTTCGTTTTCTTTTGAAAAAGGAAAAGGATTTTATGTTCCATTTCCCGAAAATCAAGAGGAAGCACAAACTTTAATCGACAAATTCATTCCATTTTTCGAAAATGAAAGCATCGAAAAAATTGGTCAAAATTTAAAATACGATTTAAAAATCCTTTCCAATTATAATATTACCGTAAAAGGAAAATTATTCGACACCATGATTGCCCATTATCTGATTAATCCGGATATGCGTCATAATATGGATATTTTAGCAGAAACGTACTTAAAATATGCGCCACAATCCATTGAAACTTTAATTGGCAAAAAAGGGAAAAACCAGAAATCAATGCGTGATGTTGCATTGGAAGAAATAAAAGAATACGCCGTTGAAGATGCTGATGTAACCTTGCAACTTAAGGAAATATTCACTTTGGAATTAGACAAAACTGGAACTAAAAAACTTTTTGAGGAGATCGAAATTCCGTTAGTAAAAGTCTTGGCTGATATGGAAAAAGAAGGAATTCGGTTAGACGTTCCCTTTTTGAAATCCTTATCACAAGAATTAGACACCGACATCAAAACGCTGGAAGCAACTATTTTTGACATTGCAGGCGAAAAATTCAATTTGGCTTCTCCAAAACAATTGGGAGATATATTATTTGAAAAACTGAAACTGGGTGGAGCCAAACAAAAGAAAACTAAAACGGGTCAATATGCTACTGGCGAGGAAATCCTTAGTTTCTTGGCAAAGGACAACGAAATAGTTTCGGCTATATTAGATTGGCGTTCCTTGATAAAACTTCAAAACACTTATGTCGAGGCTTTGCCTTTACAGGTAGATGCATTGACAAAGCGAATACACACAGATTATATGCAAACCGTGGCAGCAACAGGGCGTTTAAGTTCAACCAATCCAAATTTACAAAATATTCCTATTCGAACAGAACGTGGGCAACAAATCAGAAAAGCATTTGTAGCCCGTGACGAAAATTACACTTTGGTTTCTGCCGATTATTCTCAAATAGAATTGCGTGTCATTGCAGCGTTAAGTGGTGAAGAAAATATGATCAAGGCATTCCAAAATCATGAAGACATTCATAAATCTACCGCTTCAAAAGTCTTTAATGTACCGCTTGAAGAAGTGACTCGCGAACAACGAAGTCACGCCAAAACGGTAAATTTTGGAATTATTTACGGGGTTTCGGCTTTTGGTTTGAGCAATCAAACCAACTTATCTCGCAAAGAGAGCGCTGATTTAATTGAAGCTTATTATCAAACCTATCCAAGATTAAAATCCTATATTCAAGAACAAATAGATTTCGCTAGAGAGAACGGTTATGTGCAAACTATCCTTGGTCGTCGTCGTTATTTGAAAGATATCAATTCGCAAAACGCAATTGTTCGTGGTGGTGCAGAACGAAATGCGGTGAATGCGCCGATACAAGGAAGTGCTGCTGATATCATTAAAATTGCAATGATAAATATCCATGAAAAACTAACTTCTGAAAACTGGAAAAGTAAAATGCTACTTCAAGTACATGATGAATTGGTATTTGATGTACACAATGATGAGCTTGAAAAAATTCAACCGTTGATCAAACATGAAATGGAAAATGCTTTTAAACTAGATGTTCCTTTGGACGTAGATTTAGGAGTTGGAAAAGATTGGCTCGAAGCGCATTAAAATTATCTTCCTTTATACTCATAAAAAAAATCTCTAATGGTTTTAAATGATTAGAGATTTTTTTTGTTGATAGTTGTTTTCAAAACTAGAAATTCCAAGAAAAAGTTACCAGAAAATATCTTGGCAGTAAAGTGCTTCTAAAAATAATGGTAGAATAATCGTTATTCTGAATTTGCTCAAAGTTTTTTTCATTAAATAAATTTTTCAATTCCACACCTATCCGCCACTTATTCTGCTTGGCTTGATAATCGAATCTACTGTTTAGAAATAAAAAATCTACACTTTTATCTTCACTATTTGGAAGAAAATAATCCGCAGAAGCAGTCCATTTCCATCGTTTAAACGGACGCACCAAAACGCTAAAGGTTTCTTGAAAGCTAGAATTAGTGAACTGTTGCTGTTGACCTTGACTTTTTGCAACTGAATTTTGAAAAATAGAAGTACTTTCGAAATTCAAAGCAAAGTCAAATGCAGTTTTAAAGAATAATTCATTTCTAAAAAAATTAATTTCATTACTTCTTAATTCCGAATTATTTACAATGTTTTTAAAATTAGAATAATTGAAGGTGGAAGTCAATTTATATGTAGATTCTAAAAACGGAATGTATTTTGAAACTCTCAGGTTTGCAGATAGATCGTTTGTCCATTCCGGCAAAAAGAAATTATTAATTATGGTTGTGTTTTCTGTAATAATTGCGTTAGAAAAGAAGTTTCCCTTAACTTTTTGGAAATTAATATCGGCAATAAATTCAAATTGATTAAACAAATCATTTCTTGTATAATCTAGGCTGTAAAGTTGCCTTTTTTGTAATTCAAGCGAAGGTGTGTTGCTGTAACTAACTCGGTTATTAACAAGTATTAGATTTTGAAATAAGAAGGCTTCAGAATTATTCAACTGCTTATACCCCATTGATGCATTCAAACTTGCTAGGGTCGAAATACGGTAGGAAGCACTTAAACTGGGCTCAAAAATAAAATTCCGTTGTACATCATTTTGATTTGTAACATCATCATTCCTATTTTGCAACAAGTAACGAATGCTGCCACGAGGAGAAATACGCCACTTACCTTTGTTAAAATGATAATTAGTGGATAGAAAAATAGATTGTTGCACATAATTAAATCTATTTGCGCTATTCTGATTATTATCTGATATTAAATTGGAACTAAATGGATTTTCATCTAAAATAGATCCTAAATTAAACTCGTATTTATTTTTTTTGATAGCGCCAAAAAATTTAAAAGCCCCTTCTAAATAATTTTTTCTAAAAGCACTTTCTTGCGTATCAATTCCATTTCCTGAATTAAAAACTGATGGGGACAAAGCCAGTTTTTGGGGACGATAATTGGTAGCTTGATAAAATGAGCCTTGAATTGCTTTGTTTTCGCTTAACTTATTTGTCCACAGCAAGCGTTGCCTAAATAGTATATCCCTAGATGTTAAATTAGAACTAAACACATCCATTTCGTTTCTAAGAATATTGATTGGTGTCGTTATACTTTCTTCCTTTATTCTGGAGGTATATTCCAATGAAGAATTTTTGGACATAGTATATTTAATTTCTAAGTCACCTCTGTACTGTTCAGGCTTTTTAATAATGGAAGTATAATCTGAGGTAGCAAAAGATTGATTGTTGATTTGAAATTGGTTTTCAACTAATTCATTCCTGACTATTCTATCCCTAATGTAATAACCGTTTGTTTTTATACTTAATTGTTTTCCTATTTTAAAAATGCTATTGAAATTACCGAAAAATTGGTTGTTAATATTCGCCCTTTCATTTCCCAGAGCACTAGAAAACATTGTTTCAGGTATTATTTTCGTGGCATTTATGTCCCGCTCACGCAATTCCTCTGGGTTTAAGTTAAAACCTGAATAATCAAATGGTGAAGTATTTTTCCCGATGGTATTGTAATTTAATGTACCAAATGATTTAAAATTTTTAGTGATTCCTAAAAGGGTGGCACTGTCATCATGCGCAATCTTTCCTTTATCGAAAAGACCTAATCCAGAGGTTATATCACCTGAAAAATCCAGCCGACCCTTCTTTAAGGTCAAATTCAAGGAAACCTTATCGTTTTGTTCTATTCCTTTAAGCAAAGCGTTTTCTGCATAATGATCGACCGCCTGCACTTGGTCGACCATATCTACATTGATGTTTTTGGTTCCAACTGTATAGTTGTACCCAAACAAATTATCACCTTCTAGTGTAACAGTCTCTATTTCTTTTCCCTTATACTTTATTTTACCTGAATTAGGCTCTACAGTTATACCAGGCAACTTTTTTATGATATCGTCTATCTTTCTTTCACTCCCGTCACGATATGCTTCCACATTATATTTTACAGTATCCTCAACTATTTCAAATGCTTTTTTCTTAGCAAGAATAACTACTTCTTTCAGATTTATTTTTTGCTCATTTAGTATCCTGAATTCTAGGTTATAATTCTTAAGCAGTTCAGGATTTTCTATTACTTGCGTTGGAATTACAAATCCGTTTACTTGTACCTCGACCACGATTGCAGTGTACTTTTTTTTTAGAGAAATCGTAAAAACACCCTTTTTTACAGGAGTAAATTCCTGAATAAGTGTTGTTTTAGCAGCATCTTTAAACAACACATTAGCTGTATTGATAAGATTGTTATTTGCATCATACACACGACCGTTAATTATTTGCCCTGACACACTAAAACTCAGTAAAAACAAAACGAAGAAAAATCTTAATCGCATTAATATAGATAATTACTTATTTTCATTCATTATTTTTTTCATCACTTTATCCGCTTGATAGTCCTTATCATCTTCTTCAATATAGCGCTCCACTCCCATTCTTGCTGTGACAATATTTAATTTCTCTCCTTCTTTGGTTACATACTTACTTGCAGCTATGGCTTTTTCTTTATACAACAACTTAAATTCAGACCACGTTAAAGCTTTATCTAAAACAAAAGGATTTTCAGGTTGAGGATAATCTGGTTTTTGTTTATCTACAATTATCCCAGTGGCCTCCCAACTTACATAATCGTCTGATGCTTTTACCTCTAAAATAGCTCCAGGCAAACTATCGAACTTCCAAGGACCGCAAACTGGTAGTGCGGTAGTAAACCATGCTTTGTAATTCCTGCCTCTAAAAGTTGTAGTCGCAGCCTGGCAAGTATATCCTAGAATTGTTTTTGTTTCTTCTTTTATATCCCAATCAAAAATAGTTAAGGAATCTTTTTGAACAAAAAAACGAAAATTAATATTACTTTTTAAAAACATCTCATTTCTTGCATAATTCTTATACAAGGTTGAAAGATTTTTTCCTTTTGGCTTCCATTCAATTGCGGTAGAAGTGCTTGTGATATTCTCGATTTTAGGAGCTTTGTCTACCTCTTTATCATAAACGGCTAAGCCAAAATCTGGAAAAAGGACTAAATCGTATGCCGCCTTATAAGTGATATTTTTAGCAGCATTCCCTCGAACAACGTAATTGTATTTTAAATTAATTGAAGTAATAGAATCTTTTTGTGACCAAACGGTTGAGCAGACCATAAAAAGTAAACTTAAAACATAAAAATTTTTCATATAAACTAAATTTAATAGAGGCTTAGAAAAAGCCTCTACAGTAAACATTATTGCAAATATTACTCCGCTGCAGCGATGTATGCATCAGCTTTTTTTTGTGCCTTTTGAAAACAATCAGTTTGCGCAGTAATGCAATCACCAGCAGTTGCAGATGAAAACACCGTTGTTCTAAGTTCACCAAGATAGTATATTTCCGCATAGCAACTTACTGAACAAATATCTTCATCATTTTTAATAGTAGTCAAGGTTTCCACTGTTTTTTTAGAAGAAGCAACAGCTCCGTCGTCTACAGCTGTAGACGATTTGTCTTTTACTTCATTTGCAAAAGACATTGAGGTCACCAACAGAAATACCGCTGAAAATAAACTTTTTTTCATTTTACTTTAATTTTGTGATTAATAAATAAATCTGTTTGCAGACTGACTGCAATTACGGATGAAATATTAGATTAATTTGTTCCGCCTCGTTGATTTTACTTCTTTTTTAAAACATCCTTGCAAGGTTAGCTTATGATATTCGCGACTATGATTCAGCTAATGTTCTTTAAAATTTCAGGTCAACTTACTACGCAACAATTATTGTTGTTTCGTAAGACAAATATGAATGAAAAAAAAAACTGATTTAAATAATTATTTTAAATATTAACATCAATTTAACAAGGTAAAAGAGTTTTATAAAAACGTAAAGATCTAATATAATAGCTTTTAATTTTTTGATAAAAAATTAAAATATGGTTTGCAATTGGTCTACATAACTTTGGAAAAACTAACTAGAAGCGCACTAAATCATATAATATTATACCATAAAAAAATCTCTAATTATTTTTAAAAATAATTAGAGATTTTTTGCGTTTATTATAAATAAGTAACTACAATTTTCTTGTAGATTCTCTTTCTTTCAACACCGTCTTAATCACCACGGTTTCATAAGGAATATCCTCTTCTTTAGATTCCAATCTGTCAATCAGTAATTTGGCGGCGACTTCTCCTATTTCAATTCCGTGCTGACTTACCGTTGTTAAACTAGGTGACAATCTACGAGAAGCAAGAATTCCGTCAGCAAAACCTATAATGGAAATATCTTCTGGAACTTTAAATCCTTTTTTGAGCGCGACACGCAAAGCTGCGACAGAATCATTTTCTTCTAAAGCGAAAATTCCGTCTATTTTGTTTTCAAAAATTTTCTCGATTTTCTCTTTTAAATCTTCTTCGGCATCCGTTCGAATAATAATATTTGAGTCAACTGCAATAGCATTATTTTCTAATGCCTTCAAATATCCGTCGGCTCTTAATTTACCAACACTTAAATTATCGATTGAAGACAATAAGGCGATATTTTTGCAGCCCAAATCAATTAAATGTTGTGTTGCATTTAGTGCTGAATCAAAATCATCAACAATTACTTTGTCACAATCAACACCTTCCGCAATTCGATCAAACATTACGATTGGAGTACCATCATTTATTATTGCGGAGAAATGATCGTAATCCTGATTTTTTTGTGCTTCCTCAGAAACCGAAACAATAAATCCATCAATGGTTCCATTGCTAAGCATTTCCAAAGTATGCGCTTCTTTCTCTGCAGATTCATTGGAGATACACATGATCACATTATACCCTTTTTCATCCGCTACTTTTTCAATACCGCTAAAAACCTTGGCAAAAAAAGAATTCAAGATATTGGGAATAATGACCCCTATTGTTTTTGTTTTTCTATTTTTAAGATTGAGACCAATTACATTGGGTTTGTAATTTTTGAGTTTTGCATATTCTTTTATTTTCACTTTAGTTAGGTCACTTATTTCCGGACTATCATTGAGCGCTTTTGAAACTGTTGAAACAGAAACATTCAGTTCTTTTGCGATTTGTTTTAACGTAGCTTTAGCTTTCATAAAGGGATATTTATTGTAATTGATAAAGGAAAAATACTTACAAGATATAAATAATTAGAACAATAACTATTTAATTGACAAAAATAGCATTTCTAATAGAGAATTTAGGTTTAAAAAATCAGGAATAGTCAACAAAATCATAAAAAAAATCATGATTCCGGTAACTCCACTGCACGTGTACTAATCCAAAATTTGAAGATAGAAATTAATTTTAAATATCCATTTGATAATCAGCACTAAAACAAGATAAAAATAATAGTTTAAGGTATTTGCATTTAAAATAATTAATTGTACTTTTGCAACCCCTTTATTGGGGATGGAATGTTTAATTAAAATAATATTATGGACGCATTAAGCTACAAGACACAATCAGCAAGCAAAGCCACCGTTACAAAAGAGTGGATTGTTGTAGATGCTGATGGGCATAACTTAGGTCGTATGGCTTCGAAGATCGCAATGATCCTTAGAGGAAAATACAAAGCAAGTTACACACCACATGTTGACTGTGGAGATAACGTAATTGTTATCAACTCAGAAAAAATCAACCTTACAGGAAACAAGATGAAAGAGAAAACTTACATCCGTCACACTGGCTACCCTGGAGGACAAAGAACTTTAACTGCTGAAGTATTGCAATCAAAAAATCCTGCATTACTAGTTGAAAAAGCGATAAAAGGGATGTTACCTAAAAACAAGTTAGGGGCTGAACTTTTTAGAAATTTAAATGTTGTTGTAGGATCAGAGCACAAACAAGGCGCTCAAAAACCTAGAACAGTTAACCTTAACGATCTTAAGTAATGGGAGTTATTCACAAAATCGGTAGAAGAAAAACCGCTGTTGCACGTGTTTATGTTTCAGAAGGAACAGGAGTAATCACTGTAAACAAAAAAGCATTCGAAACATACTTCCCAACTGCAACTTTACAGTACAAAGTATTACAACCGATGTCTATGACAGAAAATGTAAGCAACTTTGACGTTAAAGTAAACGTTTACGGAGGTGGTTCAACTGGTCAAGCAGAAGCTGTAAGAATGGCATTAGCACGTGTTATGTGTGAAGTAAATGCTGAAAACAGAGCTATCTTGAAACCAGAAGGTTTATTGACAAGAGATCCAAGAATGGTTGAACGTAAGAAATTCGGTCAGAAGAAAGCTCGTAAGAGATTTCAATTCTCTAAACGTTAATACTGGACTTCAATCTGAACTCGTTTCAGGTTCTCAAGAACAGGTACTGGAATTAATTCAGTATAATTATTCTAAAGTTGCTGAAAAAATTTCAGCATAAATTTAAAAAACACAGTTGTTGTTGCTCTCCTACTGAGGTAGGAAATAGTTTAGCATCTAAATGCATATAGCCGGTAAACCGCCATTTATGCATTGCTAATCAACAGAACGTAAACTAGAACAAAAATGGCAAACAAAGTAGAAGTTAAAGACTTACTAGAAGCAGGTGTTCACTTTGGACACATGACTAGAAAATGGGATCCAAACATGGCTCCTTACATCTATATGGAGCGTAATGGTATTCACATTATCAATCTATATAAAACGGCAGCAAAAATTGAAGAAGCGAATGAAGCTTTGAAAAAAATCGCTGCATCAGGTAGAAAAATATTATTCGTTGCTACCAAAAAACAAGCAAAAGACATCGTTGCTGAAAAAGCAAAAGCTGCAAACATGCCTTACATCACTGAAAGATGGCCTGGTGGAATGCTAACTAACTTCGTAACTATCCGTAAAGCTGTTAAAAAAATGGCTACTATTGATAAAATGAAGAAAGATGGTACTTTCATGACTCTTTCTAAAAAAGAGCGTTTGCAAGTAGATCGTCTTCGTGCTAAATTAGAGAAAAACTTAGGTTCAATCGCTGACATGTCTAGACTACCAGCTGCATTGTTCGTAGTTGATATCAAAGCAGAACACATCGCAATAAAAGAAGCTCAAAAATTAAACATTCCAGTTTTCGCAATGGTGGATACTAATTCTGACCCAAGAGAGGTTGAATTCGTAATCCCATCTAACGATGATGCTTCTAAATCAATTGATAAAATTTTAACTTTGGTTACCGCTGCAATTGTTGAAGGACTTTCTGATAGAGGTTCTGACAAAGAAGGCGAAGCAACTGCTGAAGTTGTTGCTCCTGCTGAAACGGTAGCTCCTGCTGCTGAAGCTGTAGAAGTAGCTCCTGCTGTAGAAGCTGCTGCTCCAACTGCAACTGAAGAATAAAACAAAAAGAAATTCCAAATTCTAAAATTCCAAATTCCAAAAATTATCTCAGCAATGATTTAATTTATCAATTGGATTCAGGATTTCTGAATTTGGAATTTTTTATTAAAACTATTTTTTAATTTAAAATAAAAAAATTATGGCAACAATTACTGCTGCAGATGTAAATAAATTAAGACAAACTACAGGTGCCGGAATGATGGACTGTAAAAAAGCTTTAGTTGAAGCTGATGGAGATTTCGATAAAGCTATACAAAACCTTAGAGAAAAAGGACAAAAAGTTGCTGCTAACCGTTCTGACCGTGAGTCTTCTGAAGGAGCAGCTGTTTCTTTTATCAATGCTGACAAAACTAAAGGAGCAATCATCACTTTAAATTGTGAAACAGATTTCGTAGGTAAAAATGAATCTTTCGTTTCTTTAGCTAAAGAATTAGTTGAAAAAGCGATTAACTTCTCTTCTAAAGAAGAATTTTTAGCGTCAGATTTCAACGGTATTACTGTTGCTGAGAAATTGATCGAGCAAACAGGTGTTATTGGTGAAAAAATCGAAATCGGTGATTTTGAAATTTTAGAAGGTGCTTTTGTTGGATCTTACGTTCACGTTAACAAAATTGCTGCATTAACTGCTATTTCTGCTGCTGTACCTAACGCAGAAGTTCTTACTAAAGATATCTCTATGCAAGTTGCATCAATGGGAGCTGACACATTATCTTACAAAGATTTTGACCCATCTTTCGTTGCTTCTGAACTTGCTGCTCGTATTGCTATAATCGAAAAAGAAAATGAAGAAGCAAAACGTTTAGGAAAAACTTTAAAAAATGTTCCTAAGTATATTTCTTTCTCTCAATTAACTGAAGAAGTTTTAAAACAAGCTGAAGAAGATGCTAAAGCTGAATTAAAAGCTGAAGGTAAACCTGAACAAATTTGGGACAAAATTATTCCTGGAAAAGTACTGCGTTTCATCTCTGACAACACTACTTTAGACCAAGAAAAAGCGTTATTGGATCAAAACTTCATCAAAGATGACAGTAAAAAAGTAGGTGATTATGTTAAAGAATTCAAAGTTGAAATTACAGGTTTCAAAAGAGCTGCTTTAGGATAGATTACTATTTGATTTCCTATTATATACAAAACCCCATTTCACAGTGATTTGAAATGGGGTTTTTTTTAAACTCATAAGGAGTAATTCACACCTAGCATCAAATAGCCAGGACGAATTGCTACTCTTGATTCTGTAAAAAAGCTTGCATTTAAGGTGTTTGACAATAACGTTGTCTGATTCAAATTTAGCATGTTGTTCCCATTAAAAACCAATTTCCAATTTTTATCCGCAACATACTGCACATTTGCATTCAGAAAAAATAGTTTGTTAGTAGCAAAACCAGAATCTTGATTATCCATTGTGAAACCCGCATCCCATTTTAACTTAGTCTTGTTTTTACCTCGAACTGACACTGTAATTTGATGATTTTGGCTCGTGTTACTAAAATTACTGATGCTTTGCGCTACCATTCTTTGAATAAAGTTGTAATCCACACCAAACTGGATATCTGATTTTCTAAAATTAGAAATCAGTTGCACACGATTGGTGAGATTTTGAGTTACAAACTGGTTATCAACACCATCAAATTGTGACAATCCTATCGATTTTAGATAAAACAAGGTCGTTTTAATAGAAAAGGGCAAGCGCTTCAATTTTAAATCATACAAAGCTAATGCCTTCACACTTTTTCTGTTTCTAGTTGTAATGGCACCAGTTTCTATAAAATCAGTATTGTATTTAGTATTATTCGAAATTGAATTTTGCTCTGTATCATAGGACAAAGTAGAAAAAAGTACACTTTGACTTTTTGGATTTACACTTAAATATTGAAGTGAGAAACTGTTTTTAGGTAGTACTTGATTAAAATCAACTAAGCTTGGTTTGGCCACCGTTTGAAAATCAACTATGATATCGGTTTGTTGCACTTGATTCAAAGTAGGTACTTGATGATCCAAGATATAATTAAACGTAATTTTTTTAAGTCCCTTAAAATTGTACATTAAACTAAAGTTGGGTTCATATCTGGTCAATACATTTTGCGAACCTTGAAAATGACTGTTTGTTGCCGTTGTATTAAAACCCAAAATGGACTGCAATTTAAAATCCCAATTTTTCAACCATGAAAAATTGGTTTGCATGGATTGCCGCTCTAATTTTAAAGTAATATCAGTAGTATCGTTCTGAAAAACAGCAGTACTAAATCTGGACTGATGTGACAAAAAGTTTATTTTTAAAGAAAAAATATTTGACTTTTGGGCTTTTGTAAATACGTTGCTCAAGCTAAAATTAACCTCTTTATTATTTTGATTTTGATTAATCGTATCCAGCGTGCTACCAAATAAATTTTGCTGAGAAAACAAAGCTACTTTTTGACGGTTATCATCAAAGGAATGCCGGGCTATGGCCTTATAATTAATAGTCTTAAAAAGCGTGGTTTGCACTTTTACAACATGAGCAAAATTAAAATTAGTATCGCTTTTAGTGTAGTCTAATTGGTTTGTTGCACGCAGTAAATCCTGATCATCTTCGTCTGCATTTGGCGTAAATCCAGCGACATAGGATATAAAAGTAGTTTTCGATTTATTAAACTCCCATTTTAAAGCACTATTATTGAGGCTGTAGCTTGCTGTTTTATTTTCTAAAAAAGAGAATCGGCTTTCCGATTCTCCAATATTGGTTTGAAGTCTTGCATTTTCCTCGATTATAGTCGCTTTGTTGAAAACATTCGAAAATGTAACCTTAGAACGCTTGCCTATTAAACTAGTATAATTCATTCCAATAAAGGCATTTTTCTTGTCCTTTATAAAAGCGTTGGGGTTTAAAAAGGTTGGGGTTTCAATAGATTTGAATTCCCCATTGTCACTATCCACTTCAGACACAATTCTCATTTCATTATAATCCTCCCTAGAGATTGGTGTTTTAGCAATCGTATTATAATCCGATATAACAGCAAAATTTCCCTTTTTGAAAAACTTAAATGAATTAGAATGAAATCGAAAAGAAGTATTAATTCCTGCGGCGAGGTCGAAATCCATGATCCATTTATTTTTATAACTGTCTTTTGTTTTCAAGTTTAAAGCTATTCCTTTCTTGCTACCGCTGGCAGTTGCAAAACCCGAATAACTAGTTAACAGGTCGATTCCCTCAATCATGTCCGCATTTATATTTCGGGTAGCCATTTGATGTTTGTTCCCAAAAAACTCATTCCCATCAACAAGAACGTTATCTATTTGTTGCCCTTTGTAGAGTACTTTTCCGTCTTGGTCAATATCAAGCCCCGGAAGTTTTTTAATTACATCTTCAATTTTATTTTCGGTACCATCAACCACAGCTTTTAAGTTATACGAAATAGTATCACCCTTCACTTTCATTATTTTAGGTCTACTGGTAATAATCACATTTTTGAGTTGGTTAGTTTCTGGAAGCAATGTAAAAGTTAAGAACTCCTCTTTTTGAATAGAAACTATCTCAATAATAGGAACAAAACCTAATTTTTTGATAGTTATCGTGTACGTTCCAGAGGCTAATTGATTTTCTAAAAAACCATTTCCATCTGTAGTCCCAAAAGCAATTTGATTGCCGTCTTGGCTAATAATCACGATAGCTCTAGGCACGGTAGCACTTGCTTCATCAACAACCTTTAAGCGAATTGTATGCTGCGAAAAAAGAAAAACTGGAAATAACAGAAACAAGATGAGTTTAAAGTTTAACTGCATCGTATTATAGAAAATTTAGAGGCTCTTCTTGATTCAGTTCAATCCTTTGCGCAGTTGTTGTACTATTTCCATGTTTATACAATAATACTAGACCATTAATAAAAGGTAAATCACTTGGACTTCCTGAAACTTTTAAATCATTGGTCACATAAACTGTTAAAAGCTTATTTTTAAAAGTAGTGGTAGCTTCATAACAGGTATAGCTCAGGATTTTCTTTTTTTTATTTGTAATTTTCCAATTAACAGCAACTAATTTTTCGGTAGTTAACTTACCTTTTATTTTAGTTTTAATTGTTTTAGTTTTGAAATTCTTCAATATTTTAAGTCCAGGATAAGATCCTTCTAATGACAAATCTTTTGAAAATAAAACTCCAGATGTTCTATCATTAGAATTGATTGTACCTTTTTGTTTTTTATCAATTTGTTGTGGTTTAATTTCAAAATATACAGTATTACCTTGAACAATCATAGCCGATTCCTTTTTTATACTATTCAATTGTTGCAAAGCAGCAGCCCTAATATGAACAGGCAAATCTTTCAAAGATTCCTCTTTAACAACAGTATTTGTATCAAAGAAAACTTTAATTGCAGTTTGCGAATAACTAATTATACAAACGAAATTGACTACAATATATAATATTAACTTTTTCATTTTATACTGATTTTTAATTTCCCGCTTTTATAATTACAGTATTCGACTCGAATTTTTTTCCAAATTCATCAGTATAGGACTTTGGCTTTCTAGATTCTTCGATTTTAATTTTTAATTCCAGTTCGGTAACAAAGGGAGTCTTTTTATTGACACCATCAATTACTAACTTTTTGTCAAAAAATTCAATTTTGGTAACATAAATTACCTTCTTTTTAGATTCGACACTTAATACCAAACCCGGAATAGATGTCACATTAAAAGGGCCGTCAATGATTGGGATTTCTTGGGTGTACCAATATTGAATGGTATCATTAGCTGTACCTATAGAATAGGCTGATAAACATTTGTAACCATCAATATCTTTAATTCTATTGTCGTATTTCAATGTTTCTTTAGAAAATGGTTTTTCCACATAATATTCCTGTTTATCTACTTCAGTACTACTAATTATTGATTTTTTCACGAAGTCTTTAAGAATCCAAATATTAAAGGGCTTGATAAATGTTCCTTTATCAATCGATGTTGCCGTACTAACCTCTTTAGAAGCTATGACTATTTCCTTTTCGACTGTACTTCTAAATAATGAGTACTCACTGTTGTTTGTCAACTCAAAGACTTTAGGCTTCCTGAAAGCAGCTTTAAATTCTTCACTAGCACCACCTGGAATTTGGCTAAAAAAAGCATCGTTATAAAAGATTTTTTGCTCATAAGTCATTTTGACACTTTGTTGAGCGTTTGACCAATTATAAAAAACAAGTAAGTAAAACAATTGATAATATTTCATGAGATTTTATTTAATAGGAGTGGCGTCCCACTCCTAGATATTAATTACAAATTACTATATTCTAAACACAAATTACAACTTCATATTTATGAAATGTTAATATCATTCCTCCTTCACCATCACTTTCACCATCAGCCCACCTGAATTCAATAGTCACACACATATCTTTAGCCATATTTGTGCTTTGAAAGTCAGATTCTGTTTGTAATTGTGTTTTAACCTCTGTTTTAACTTCGCTTTTGTTTAGTCCCTCTTTTTCAGAAGCAAACGAAGTTAAAGAAAAGCAACTAATAAAGTTGCACTTAGTAAGAATTTTTTCATAGTTTTAAAATAATTTGATTATTGTCTTACTAAACTTTTTAGTAAGAGGTTTTGGACGTCCGAGTACAAATCAAAAAAAAAAAAAAAAAACAATATATCCTACTCATTTTACTACAATTTTTTAAAAAATTATAAAATTATTCTTATAGCACTGAAAATATTGGGCTTGCCAAACTTTAATAAGCATAAGTTACTTTTGTGGTAAACCGTTCTTAAGTGGGGTTAACAATTACAACCTACTACTGCTGAAAAAATTTGGAACTAGGTTAATCTTAAAAAGATAAAAACACTAAATTTGACTTCTAATTTTTATTTATGTTTAAAACCAAAAAAGAGCTCGTATTTGTAATGGTTTAAACAGCAGAATACTTTTTTAGAAATAAAACTACCTGTAAAATAAGCCCAATTACATTATTCTTTGCCTTCATCAGTAATAAACGTCTTGCTGCTTTTAAAAACGATACTCCATTTTCAATAGCACATATCTTGGCAATAGTCTGTATTCCGTTTGTGAAATGTTGATATCAGAAATGCTATAATTCCTAAAGGTTTTGGTATTAAAAAGATTATTCCCTGAAAGGAAAAAGGTTAGTTTATTTTCTTTAACTACATAACGCGCTTCTAAATCCAAGAAATAATATTTATTACTATCGTTACTTAGATTCCCAAAAAAATAGCGTTCACTTTGAACTTGAATATTGAACTTATCACTACACATCAATGACAAATCTAAAAAACTCATGTTGTCAGTAAAATCATTTGTAACAGTGGTTTTCACTTGATTGTAATTCCATTTTGACCCTAAGTGATAATTGAAAAAGCCCTTGAAACCAGAACGCAATTCCAAACCATAATCCGCATTGAAGTTTTTTACTTCGCGAAGATTGGAATTGTTGACGATGTTTTTAAAATTCGTTTTGGTTGCTCCCAAATTGATTTTTAAGTTGGATTTGATGGATTTAAAATAACGATCGATGCTGGTAGAAAATGATACAAATTCTCTATCCTTGATGATGATTTTTTCGGACTGTGAAAAGTTTTGAGCAATGATGGAATTGGTGCTAAAAAAATCATTGCTTTTGGAATATAAAATAAAGGTATTGGCAAAAAACTTGTCGCCCCAATTGCCATAAGTGTAATTCAATATCGCGTTAGAGGAATTCAATTGATTGAATTCCTCTAAACCTTTTGAAAACGAACGAAAACCCGTTTGCACAAAACCAGAATAAACGTCTAAAACTCCAGCGTTTGTTGTGTTGTAAGAGTAGGAAGTTACTATTTTATTTTTGTCGTTTATTTTCCAATCTAAGCCTATTTTTGGAATAATGAAAAATGGATTTTGATTGGTTTTAACATTAAAGTTTTCCAGTTCATTGAATAATTGATGAAAATCTGATTGAGTCAATAAGGTAAAACTTTTTATTTTGAAGCGATATTTTGCAGATAAATACAAGTCGTTTGTAGCATATCTTAACTTGTTTTGATAGCCAGTTGGGAGCGAAAGATTGTTACCATTTTCTAACAATTCAAATCTCGTGTTTAGCTGATCTATTCGTAATTGATTGCCAAACTTTACTTCAAGCAAATCACCACTTTCTTTTTTGTCTAATATATGCCCCTCAATACCTGCAAATTGCATTCTGTTTTCGCTGAATTGTTTGGTACTATTGGCATTTTCGCTAAATAAATCTTTAAAAATAAACTGATTAACAGCATAATTTTGTGGCGTTTTTTCGTTGATGTATCTGCCTGAGAGTAAGAATACTTTTTTCTCTTTGAACTTATTTGTAAAAACTACTTTTTGGTCAAAAAGTTGATTGTTCGCATTTAATTGTTCGTTTAATAAATCGTTGTTGAAGAGTAAATCACTTCGGTTTTTTTCATTGGTTTTATTGAATTTCCCTGTGTATTCAAGAGTTTTAGTTTTTGTAATATCATACGTTACATCTACTTTTCCAAAACCTGTGAGTTGTATTTTTCTCCCTAAAAAATCCTCGGTATTAGTAAAAGTAGTATTCCCAACGGAGAATTGCTGGAAACCGTTTCTAAAAAAATTATTTTCATCGGTATTTAAGAAACCTAAAGTCTTCAACTTGATTTTTTTTGAAAGTGTAAAAATACTGTTAAGCGATAGCATTTCGGCATTGTTGAGATTGACTCTGCGTTTTTTTAAGTTTGGCATCTCAAATCCCAAAACTATTAAACTTTTTACGGATTGGTCATCGCCAATGCTACCAGGTTCACTTACACTTTGCGGCCTTATCAAATTATCAATATCTCCAATGGCATCAAATCCTATATTGTTAAAATTAGTTAAAAAATAATGTTTATTTTTCTTACCAAAATTCATTAAATTACTTTTGACTTCATATCGGTTCGCCGTTACCAATCCATAGCCTATTTGCATATTGCCAAACCAAATGCGTTTGGCATCTTCTTTTAAGGTGAGATTCAATGCCACCTTATTGGTGCTCTCAATGCCTTTTAAATGCTTATTATTAGAATATCGTTGTAAAAGTTCCACTTTTTCAATTGGACTTACAGGCATGTTTTTAGTTAAAATTTTATAGCCTCGCTCAAATAGATCATCTCCATCAATCATCACCTTTTCAATTTCTTGATTACCTACTTTTATGGTTCCATTGGCATCAATATTCAGTCCCGGTATTTTTTTTAATAAATCTTCTACAACTTGCTCGTTCCCTTGCGCAAAAGATTTGACATCAAAAATGACCTTATCACCATCAACTGTTATTGGACGAAAAGCTGAAACTGTTACTTCTTGTAATTCATTACTTTTAGGTGTTAAATCAAAAACTATATCCTTGATGTCGTTACCTTCTATTTCAATATCAATACTTTTTTGCTCAAATCCCATAGCATTTGCAGCAAAATAAGCTTTCCTTTGTTGTTTGTACTTATATTATATTTACCCAATTCATTTGAGTACGTATATGAAATAATCTTGCCATTGTTATCTTTTAGAATAATACTAGCCGACAGAATTGGTTTGTTTTGAATATCGATAACACTACCTGCTATTTTAATTTGAGCAATTGCGTTTAAAGAAAAAAATGCAAAGAAGACTATCAATTTTATTTTTCCCATTCAAATTTAATTTCTAAACCATTTCTAAATACTTGTTAACTAACTATTGTAGTACCCCGTGGCATTTTCGTTAATAGCTTTTCATCTGTTGATTCAGTATTGTATTTTATTTTAGCGTATTCCTTAATGTCAATTATTTTAGCTTTTTGAGTGTCCATGACAAAAACGGATTCATCTAGTGTTTCATAATTTAATTTTTTTAAATACCAATAGTATCTTTTAGTTTCATCATATACTTCAAAAATAAGACCTGGCAAACCATGTAATTTCCATGGCCCATATTTCAGTGGAAATTCTAATGCATACCAAGCTATGTATTTTCTTCCTCTAAATTCGCATATCGCTTTTGATAAAGTAATAGCGTCTTTAACTTTGGTTTCATCAATTAATTCCCAATGCATTTTAGGTGTTTTTTCTGTAATTAGATACTCTTCACCAAAAACACTTTCAGAACTAATTAGAGTATCTTTTTTAAAGTTAAAATAAGTAGCACTACTTCTTTTTGACTTGTAGGTAATCGATATTGAGTTGTCCTCTTCTCTCTTTACTTGTTTATTTACTTTAGAATCACTTTTTTTTATGTAAATTGATTCTTCTTTAGATCCATTAACAAATAAATTAGCATATTGTGTATTAGGTATATCAGTATTATAAAATATCTCATATTCAACATTCAACATTTTATTTTGACCAAAGCTATTAACTGATTGGATAGCCATTACAAGTATTATAATTATTCTTTTCATCTTTTTAATTATTTTAATGGCAATTAAAAAGAGTTCAAGCTAATAACCTGAACTCTTAAAAATTATAAACTAGTCAAGGCTTTTTCAACCATACCACCAATTTGATTACAGTCTTCTGCGGATTCTACATTATTAAATTGTAAAACCCAAGTTTTAACTTTATTGCCTTCTTCATCGTACGCACTAATAGTTACATAACAAGTTCCAACTAAGTCTTGATTAGCTTGTGATTTCAAAAAAGGGTAATTTTCAACTTCTGCTTTATTTGCTCCCTTCTCTCCTGCAAACGAAGTTAACGAAAAGGCAACTAATAAAGTTGCACTTAATAACAATTTTTTCATAATTTAAAATAATTTGATAATTGTCTTACTAAACTTTTTAGTAAGTGGTTTAGGACGTCCGAGTGCAAATCAAAAAAAAAAAAAAAAAAACAGTGTATCCTAATTATTTTACTACAAATATATAATAAAACACAAAATTATTCTTACAATACTGAAAACACTAGGCTTCCCAAACTTTCATAAGCATACATTACTTTTGCAGTTAACCGTTCTTAAATAGGGTTAACAATTACACCCTACCACTGCTGAAAAAATTTGGAACTTGGATAATCCTAAAAAAGATTAAAACACTAAATTTGACTTCTAATTTTTATTTATGTTCAAAACCAAAAAAGAACTAGTCTTTGTAATTTTAGCCGGAATCTTTATTACCAATGCAGTAACAGCCGAACTGATTGGCGGAAAATTAATTCAAATTGGTCCGTTTGTGATGAGTATTGGGATTTTGCCTTGGCCTATCGTTTTCTTAACTACCGATTTAATCAATGAGTATTTTGGCGAAAAGGGAGTTAAGAAACTCTCCTTAATCACAGCCGGTTTAATCGCCTATTCTTTCCTTGTTTTACTATTTGCAATTAACATTCCCGCCGCAAAAGGCATCAGCCCTGTAAATGATGACCAATTCTTTGCTGTTTTTGGTCAAAGTATGTGGATTATTGTAGGAAGTATTATTGCTTTTCTAGTTTCGCAATTAATCGATGTGACCGTTTTTTGGTTTTTCAAAAACAGAACCGGAAATAAGAAAATTTGGCTTAGAGCTACCGGATCAACTGTTATCTCACAATTATTTGATTCGTTCATTGTATTGGGAATTGCATTTTGGCTACCTGGAAAAATAAATTTTGATACCTTTCTAACCTCAGCATTAACGGGTTATACGTTTAAACTCGGTATCGCAATACTGCTGACTCCGCTGATTTATTTAGGTCACTATTTAATAAAAAACTATTTAGCCTCCGAAAAACAATGATTATAGACGACAAAAAACGATGTGATTGGTGCACTTCAAGTGATTTGTACAAAAAATACCATGACGAAGAATGGGGTGTTCCCGTGTATGATGACGCCACTCTATTTGAGTTTTTGCTTTTGGAAACGTTTCAGGCAGGATTGAGTTGGATTACTATTTTGAACAAGAGAGAAAATTTCCGAAAAGCGTTTGACCAATTTGATTATCAAAAAATTGCTCGATACAACGATGATAAAATCCTCGATTTATTGCAAGATGCTGGTATTATTCGGAACAAACTCAAAGTCTATTCAGTGATTACCAATGCGCAAGCTTTTATAAAAATCCAAGAGGAATTTGGGAGTTTTTCGAATTATATTTGGAATTTTGTTGATGGAAAACCCGTTATCAACAACCGAAATTCTCTGAAAGATGTTCCCGCTACTACTCCATTTTCTAACATGATCAGCAAAGATTTAAAAAAACGAGGATTCAAATTCTTAGGATCAACCGTAGTTTACGCCTACCTACAAGCCACCGGAATCGTTAATGATCATTTGGAGAGTTGCTGGAAAGCCCCCCAACCCCCGAAGTAGGAGTTATGAATTTAAAACGTTAAATAGTAAACTTATATATAAAACTTCCCTACATTTGCCCCACACTTTAGGGGTGTCTACAACATTGTAGGCTGAGAATTACCCTCTGAACCTGATCTAGTTCATACTAGCGTAGGGAAAAGTAAGATGACTTCTGCACGCATTTTTATGCGTCATTGTAGCCATTCCTAAAGTATAACTATATACTAAAACCAAAAGGAATGGAACTCAAAATCAACAATCAAACGAAACAATTTACAACCGACAGTCTTACTGTTCAGGCACTCCTTGACTTGGAAATTCCCATCAAACAAAACGGAATCGCCATAGCCATAAACAACTTCGTTATTCCAAAATCGGATTGGAATGTCCATTACATTCAAGAAACAGACGATATTCTCATCATCTCTGCCACTCAAGGAGGCTAGTTTGGCTGCTCGAGCGGGCTATCCATTTCAAGTCCGCAGTGGCAATCCCATAAAACATAGTCTTAGTCTAAGCTTCCTTTCGGTCGCTTCACTAATCCTTGTTTTATTTGGCTTTCAACTTTACGGGCTTTCCATTACTATCCCTAGCAGAACTCGGAATACGATCAAATTATTTTATAAAAAAGACTAAATACGATTTAAAAAATAAGAAAAAAAATATGCTCAATCTCCAAAATCTGCCTGAGCTAAAAATCGCTGAACAACACACATAAAAACTTTTGACTTTACACCTTTAAGACATCCATAAATGAACAACGAAGATAAAATATCCAGCACTCCTTTCCCTAACTCTACAAAAATCTACGTAGATGGTACTATTCATCCCATAAAAGTGGCAATGCGAGAAATTACATTGGCTGATACACAATTATCAAACGGGCGAATAGAAAAAAATCCTTCAATAACCGTTTACGATACTTCAGGAGCATTCACAGATCCAAATATCGAAATTGACATTCGAAAAGGATTGCCTCGCATTCGGGAACAATGGATTCTAGATCGCAATGATGTGGAAGAACTATCTGAAATCTCTTCTGATTATGGAAAAAAGCGTTTGAACGACGAAAAACTAAACGATTTGCGTTTTGAATATTTACACAAACCCATGCGAGCCAAAAAAGGAGCTAATGTGTCTCAATTGTACTACGCAAAACAGGGAATCATAACTCCCGAAATGGAATACATTGCTATTCGTGAAAACCAACGCTTAGAATTATTGGAAGAACAAACCAAAGCGATGCAACATCAACACGGCGGAAACAGTTTTGGAGCAAATACTCCAAAATCTAAAATTACACCTGAATTTGTTCGTAGTGAAGTAGCCAGAGGCCGCGCCATTATTCCAAACAACATTAACCATCCAGAAAGTGAACCCATGATTGTGGGACGTAATTTTCTGGTAAAAATTAATGCAAATATTGGCAATAGCGCTGTAGCTTCAACTATAGAAGAAGAGGTAGAAAAAGCAGTTTGGGCTTGTCGTTGGGGAGCAGACACGATTATGGACTTATCTACAGGAAAAAACATTCACGAAACCAGAGAGTGGATTATCAGAAATTCTCCGGTACCTATCGGAACTGTACCCCTTTACCAAGCTTTAGAGAAAGTAAATGGTATTGCCGAAGATTTAACATGGGAAGTATACCGCGATACCTTAATTGAACAAGCAGAACAAGGAGTTTCATACTTCACCATTCATGCCGGCGTTTTATTGCGTTACATCCATTTAACAGCCGAACGCGTTACTGGAATTGTTTCCCGTGGTGGTTCTATCATGGCAAAATGGTGTTTATTTCACCACAAAGAAAACTTTCTTTACACGCATTTCGAAGATATTTGCGAAATCATGAAACAATACGATGTAGCCTTTTCATTAGGAGACGGTTTGCGTCCCGGCTCTATCGCAGATGCAAATGATGCGGCCCAGTTTGCCGAATTGGAAACACTTGGCGAACTCACTAAAGTGGCTTGGAAACATGATGTTCAAGTGTTTATTGAAGGCCCAGGTCATGTACCGATGCACATGATAAAAGAAAATATGGAAAAACAATTAGAACATTGTGATGAAGCTCCTTTTTATACTTTAGGCCCCTTAACAACCGATATTGCACCAGGATATGACCACATTACTTCTGCGATAGGAGCAGCAATGATAGGCTGGTACGGCTGCGCTATGTTGTGCTATGTTACACCAAAAGAACACCTTGGATTGCCCAATAAAAAAGACGTTAAAGACGGTGTAATCACCTATAAGATTTCGGCTCACGCTGCTGATTTAGCCAAAGGTCATCCCGGATCACAATACCGTGACAACGCATTGAGCAAAGCACGATTTGAATTCCGCTGGGAAGATCAATTCAACTTGTCTTTAGATCCGGATACAGCACGTGAATTCCATGATGAAACCTTACCTGCAGCCGGTGCCAAAGTGGCTCATTTTTGCTCGATGTGTGGTCCTAAATTTTGTTCTATGAAAATCTCACATGAAATTCGTGATGTTGCTGAAGCCGAAAAAGGCATGAAAGAAAAATCAGAAGAGTTTATCGAACAAGGAAAAGAGATTTATAGTTAATACTGCTGCAAGGCTTTCAAAACCTTTTAGGTTTCTTAAATCAATTAGCTCAATAGGTACAAGGTCCAAATAGATCTTGCAAGAAATTTAAAAACATGATAATTATATCCAGTCCAATAGCAATTCAAAATGAAATAGCAATAATCCATTCTCTTTTTCAGGAAGGAATGGAAGTATTTCATGTCCGAAAACCTGACTTTTCAATAGAAGAATTGAATGCTGTTGTACTTGCAATTGGTCTGGAATATAGAGAACAACTGGTTTTACACAGCCACCATCATTTGGCCAAATCCCTTGGAATTCATCGCATACATTTTACAGAAAGTAATCGCACCACCATAAATGAATCTAAATTAAAAAGCTATAAAGAATTGGATTTCATTTTATCGACTTCGACACATTGTATCGAGGATTTCAATGATTTAGATTCCAATTTTGATTATGCTTTTTTAAGTCCCGTGTATTCCTCAATTTCAAAAGTCGATTATGCTCCAAAACACGATTTATTCGAGAAAATAAAAAAGAGAACCAACTTCAAGACTAAAATAATTGGACTAGGTGGAATCGAAGCTAGCAATATCCAAAAAACAATACAAGCTGGCTTTGATGATGCAGCGCTTTTAGGAACAATTTGGAATCAAAACAACCCAATAGAAAATTTTAAAATATGTCAACAAATCGTCCATTCGTAGTAACCATCGCTGGCTTTGATCCTTCGGGAGGCGCAGGCGTTTTAGCGGATGTAAAAACATTCGAGCAACATCGCGTGACTGGTTTTGCCATCAATACAGGCAATACGATTCAAACCGAAAATGAATTCTTCGAAATAGAATGGACTGACTTAACATTTGTTTTGCGTTCCATAAAAGTGCTATTCAAAAGTTACACTGTTCAGGCAGTAAAAATTGGCATTGTTCCTTCCTTGGATTATTTAAAAGAAATTGTTTTTGCTATAAAAAGGCTTTCGCCAAAAACAAAAATAGTTTGGGATACGGTTTTGAAATCTACCACAGAATTCCGTTTTACAACCATCGAAAACCAAACTGTTTTGATTGAAATATTAGAAAAAATTGATTTGATAACACCCAATTACAATGAGATTTTACAACTGTCGTCGGAAGAAATTAATGCCCGAACAATAGCAATAACCCTTTCGAAATACTGCGCTGTTTTAGTCAAAGGGGGTCATAATTCAGACGAAATAGGTATTGATTATTTATACATGGAAAATGACTTTTTCCGGCTGTTGCCAAAAGAAACTTTGGTTTCCGAAAAGCATGGCTCAGGCTGCGTATTATCAGCAGCTATAACTGCCAATTTAGCTTTAGAACAAGACCTGAAAACAGCTTGCAGTACTGCTAAAATATATATAGAAACCTTCTTGCAATCCAACAAAACTAAATTAGGATACCATCATGTATAATAAGTTACAATATATTTCACAGGGAAATACAATCGAAGAACAATTGTATAACATCCACAAAGCGCTAGACAATGGCTGTAATTGGATCCAATTGCGATTCAAAAATCAAAATAAATTTGAAGCTTTCACTTTGGCAGAAGCCGTAAAAAAGTTGTGCAAAGAATATTTAGCCACTTTTATCATCAATGACAATGTGCATTTTGCAAAGCTATTGGATGCTGACGGAGTCCATTTAGGACTAAGTGATAGGAGCATTGATGAAGCAAGACTCATCTTAGGAACGACAAAAATCATAGGCGGTACTGCAAATACATGGGAAGATGTACTGCAAAGAACTGCTGAAAACTGCGATTATATTGGTTTGGGTCCGTTTCAATTTACGACAACCAAACAAAATTTAAGTCCAATTTTAGGATTGGAAGGCTATGACTCAATTATCAACCAAATGAAGATCAAAAACATCCAAATTCCCATTTATGCCATTGGCGGCATCACAATGAAAAATGTTCAAGGTCTGATGCAAACTGGAATTCATGGCATAGCCGTTTCTGGTTTGATTACCCAAAATGAAAATCTATCGCAATTGATCACCCAACTTAACAGACAATTATATGTTACCATTTAAAATAGGAGATAAAATCTTTGAGTCACGATTGTTTTTAGGCACAGGGAAATTTGGTTCGAATCGACAGATGGAAGAAGCTATCCTAGCATCAGGAAGCGAATTAGTAACTGTTGCGCTAAAACGTATCGATTTAGAAACCGAAACGGATGCTATTTTATCACATCTTAAACATCCACACATTAATTTATTGCCCAATACCTCGGGTGCTCGAAATGCCAAAGAAGCCATTTTTGCAGCACAATTAGCTCGTGAAGCGTTGGAAACTAACTGGCTCAAACTCGAAATTCATCCTGACCCAAAATATTTAATGCCTGATGCTATAGAAACCTTAAAAGCAACAGAAGCATTGGCCAAATTAGGATTTATTGTCTTACCTTATATTCATGCTGATCCTGTTTTATGCAAGCGATTGGAAGATGCTGGTACATCGGCAGTAATGCCTTTGGGTTCCCCCATTGGCAGCAACAAAGGTTTGAAAACAATCGATTTTTTAGAAATCATAATCGAACAAAGTAATGTTCCTGTGATTATCGACGCCGGAATTGGGGCGCCTTCGGATGCGGCAAAAGCCATGGAACTGGGTGCCGATGCTGTTTTAGTAAATACCGCTATAGCTATTGCGGGAAATCCAAAACTGATGGCAGAAGCTTTTAGAGAAGCGGTTATTGCAGGACGCAAAGCATTCGAAGCCAAACTTGGACAACAATATAATCGCGCGGTGGCTTCGAGTCCGCTGACGGCATTTTTATATGATTGATCCTCTCCTAGCCTTCTACAAAGGAGAGGAAGACAAAAACGGATAAAAAAATGAATTGAAATTATATTAAACGAATAAATAGGATTTCAATAAAAGGTTGTTTTACAACAGCCTTTGTCAAAGTTTAAAACTTTGACAAAGGTAAAATGTAATGATACAAACTTAACAATACAAAATAGTCTTTGAAATTACTGTTATGTTTTTATCAAATCGAGCGCAGTCGAGATTACAAACGACCAAATAACAACCTTTCGTGCTTCATTGCAATCATGATGACGTGCTCAACCTGACAAATTTCAATTCTTTTTAACAATAAATTAAAAAGATGAATGGTTAGAGAATGCGTTTTTTCCACGTTTTGCGTGAGGGATAGCAGTGAAAATCCTTTTTTTGTGCCGGTTTTTTCAACCGCTACAAAAAAAGATTGAAACGAATAGCCCGACGGCTGTTTTGAAAATACGGAGAGGAACGAACAGGATTTTCAAAACAGCCGTCACGCCTAAATAATTTTAAATAATTAAAAACATGAACACTTTTAAAACGGTTTTTGAAAATTACGATTGGGATGCGATCAAAACCAAAATATACCAAACCACAGCGCAAGATGTGGAACAGGCATTAGCAAAGAAAAAACGAAATCTAGATGATTTTTTAGCTTTGATTTCACCTGCTGCACAAAATTATTTAGAACCAATGGCTCAAGAATGCCACGAATTAACACAAAAACGTTTTGGCAAAACGATTCAAATGTATGCGCCTTTGTATTTGAGTAACGAATGCCAGAACATTTGTACGTACTGCGGCTTTAGTTTAGATAACAAAATCAAGCGAAAAACCCTCACTGAGGCCGAAATAACATTGGAAGTCGAAGCTTTAAAAAGCGCTGGTTTTGATCATGTTTTACTGGTAACGGGAGAAGCGAATTACACAGTAAATATTCATTATTTTTTAAAAGCCATTGAACAAATAAAAAATGATTTTTCTATCATTTCAATAGAAGTGCAACCGCTTTCGACCGCTGAATATGAGCAATTGCATAAAGCTGGTGTTTATTCTGTTTTAGTATATCAAGAAACCTATCATCAGGAAGTCTATAAAAAGTACCATACTAAAGGAAAGAAATCCAATTTTGATTTTCGTCTGGAAACGCCAGATCGAATAGGCACTGCGGGCATTCATAAAATAGGTTTGGGCGTTTTATTGGGATTGGAGGATTGGCGTACCGATAGTTTTTTTAATGCGCTACACCTAGATTATCTACAAAAAAAGTATTGGCAAACTAAATATTCTGTTTCTTTTCCCAGATTACGACCAGCCGAAGGGGTTATTGAACCCAACTTTATCATGGATGATAAAGATTTAACACAATTGATTTGCGCCTACCGTTTATGGAATGAAGATTTAGAAATCTCCATATCAACTAGGGAGAATGAAAAATTTCGTGATAATATTATTCCAATTGGGATTACAAGTATGAGTGCTGGTTCAAAAACTAATCCTGGTGGTTATGTCGTTGATCCGCAATCATTAGAGCAATTTGAAATTAGCGACGAACGGTCCGCTGCCGAGATTGCAAAAGTCATTTCCAGCAGAGGATACGAACCTGTTTGGAAAGATTGGGACAAAAGCTTTAAATAATTTTAGATTGTTAATTAACGATATTAAAGATTGCTAATTTTTGATTTTTAAAGAAGAAAAAAGATATAAATAGATTTTTTGATAGTAGAAAGAATGAGTGTTATACAAGATTTTTTACGGTACAACAGACAGATGATGTTGCCGGAAATAGGAGATTCCGGGCAAGAAAAACTCAAAAAAGCGAAAGTTTTAGTGATTGGCGCTGGCGGATTGGGATGCCCTATTTTACAATATATCGCAACGGCTGGGGTTGGGACTATTGGAATCGTTGATTTTGACAAAATCGAATTACATAATTTACACCGCCAAATTTTGTATACAGAACAACATGTTGGTCAATCTAAAGCGCTGAGGGCAAAATCAGTTTTAGAAACTTTAAATCCACTGATTGAGATCATCGCTTTTGAAGAAAAATTAACTATTGAAAATGCCAGCAGAATCATCAAGGATTTTGATGTAATTGTGGATGGGAGTGATAACTTTGAAACCCGTTATCTAGTAAATGATACCTGTTTAGCAGCAGGCAAATCATTAATCTATGGCAGTATCTTAAAATTTGAAGGACAGATGGCCGTTTTCATTCACAATGAAAATAAAAATCTTCGCGACTTATTTCCAGAACCACCAAATCCAAAAGACGTGCCCAACTGCAGCTTTAATGGCGTATTAGGCACACTTCCTGGGATAATTGGAACCATGATGGCGCATGAAACGCTGAAATTAATTATGGATTTACCAACTTTAAAAAATGAATTGGTAGTATTCAATAGCTTGGATTGGAGTTTTAAGAAGTTGAAATTCTAAATATTATTCGCTCTTCAATAGTTCCATAAACTCATCGCGTTCTATTTCTCTGCAACCCAAACTTTCAAGATGTGGATTATAAACTTGGCAATCCAATAGTTTGTAATTTTCTTTTATTAATTGGTTCACCAAAGCAATAAAGGCTACTTTGGAAGCATTAGAAACTTTAGAAAACATACTTTCACCACAGAAAACACGACCCAAATCAATCCCGTATAATCCGCCTACGAGTTGCTCATTTTGCCAAACTTCGATTGACTTTGCAATTCCTAGTTCGTTCAGTTTACAATAAGCCTCAATCATATCATTGGTAATCCAAGTCCCATTTTGCCCGTCGCGCTTGATGTTTTGGCAGTTTGAAATTACGTCTCTAAAATTCCGATTGAAAGTAACTTTGAAACTATCTCTATTCAGAATGTTTCGCATACTTTTTGAAACAATCAATTCATCTAGAAATAAAACCATTCTGGGATTTGGTGACCACCACATAATGGGCTCCCCATTTTCAAACCAAGGAAAGATTCCACTGTTATAAGCTAGTAGCAAGCGATCTGATGATAAATCCCCACCAATGGCCAAGATTCCATCGCGATTGGCTTGGGAAACAGGAGGGAAAAATAAATCTGGAGATAAATAATACATTTTTACATTTCAAAAATAAATGGCAATTTCAAAAAAAATAAAAAAAGTCAGAAATTCAAGTAAAAACTCAAACTTCTGACTTATAAGTTCTAACTTTTTTATCTCTTAGAATGGCAAATCGTCAGCTTCTTCTTCGTTTAGGTTGGTTGCTGGTGCAAAAGCTTCAGCAGCCGGCATTGGAGGCATTTGCGCAGAAGTCGCTTCAGTAGCTACTCTTTCTACTCTCCAACCTTGAATTGCATTAAAATATTTAGTTACTCCTTGTGGATCAACCCATTCGCGTCCTCTTAAATTGATAGAAACTTTTACCGCTTCACCAACTTTAAAACTATTCAATAAATCACATTTATCTTGTACAAATTCCACTAAAATATGTTGTGGATATTGTTCTTCCGTGGTTACAACTAATTCTCTTTTCAAGAAACTTCCGCTTCCCACATTTTTTGCATCCCCAAGCATTTTAATTTTTCCTGTAACTTCCATCTTCGTTATTTTTAATGTTATTTATTTTTTTATTTTTTTGCCAAAAGCACTTTCCAAGCAGACAGAACATCCTCTTCGTCCAAATATTTTTTAGCCTCTAAGTGTACTTTATGCTGATCATCAGCACTCAAAACGCCTTTCACAGCAAAATTCTGTTTTACAAATATACTAACTTCTTCCATTGTAGGCAAGGCTTCTATATTCCCCAACATGCCTAAATCATTTCCGTTAAAAACTGGGCTTTCTTTTATAAAATTTGGAATTGCATCCACCCCAATTCCTAAAGTTGACAATGGTTTTGGCACTTCAAAAAGTCCTTGGTTGGATCTGGAATACCAATTCCCTCCTAACCTGGAAACTAAATCGATTTTATATTGATCAATAGCTCCATTTTCGTCTAAAACAGATTCGGAAATATGAATACGTACTACTTCACAAAGTACTAAATTCCCAGCTCCACCCTCGGTTCCCAAAGGAATAATCTGAGTAACTTTGCATTCAAATTGAACAGGAGATTCTTTTACTCTAAAAGGTTTTACGACCTCTGAAGCAATTGGTGTCAAGCCAGATTTTATAAACTCATCTACGCCATCAGCATACTCTGTACTGGCCAGAGAAATTTGCTGCACCATGTCATAATTGACCACATTAATCACTACCTCGCGAGTAGCTTCAACGTTCATTAAGGTATGTTTTATCGAATTATCACGCACCCGTCTTGCTGGCGAAAATATAAGAATAGGCGGATTAGCACTGAACACATTGAAGAAACTAAAAGGCGATACATTAGGATTCCCATTAGCGTCCATTGTACTAGCAAAAGCGATAGGCCTAGGCCCTACAGAACTTTGCAGATACCCCTGTAACTTTGCCGTTTCAATACTTTTAGGATCAATAGTAATCATAATTTTTATTTATTTCTTAAAGATACAAAAGTAGACAATTGAATTAAGTTTAAGAAGCAGTTGTGTAGAAATAGAATGAAATTAGGTTTTAGATATTTCAAAAATAAATTCTTTGATTGAAACTAAAATACAAAAGCTTTTATTTCGTTATATTTATCATTCAAATTTTCATTTATGCAGTTTTCTGAAAGAAGAAATACAACCCGTTGGATTATCATTTTTGCCTCTTTTTTTATAATTTCCTTAATTCTTTGGAACACTTACACTTTTTTTCAAATTTTTAAAAATGAAGAACGCTTAAAAATGAACCTTTGGGCACAAGCCCAAAAAACACTGATTAACGCGGGCGAAAATACAGAAGTCGAACTTCCACTTCAGATTTTCAGCAACAATACTTCGATTCCCATTATACTTACTGAAAATGACAGCATCATAAATACCGTTAATATTGATGAGTCCGTTGTAGAAAACAAGCAAAAAGCAATCGCTTTTTTACGAGACTTAAAAAATGAAAATGAGCCCATTGTAATTGAATATGTCCCTGGAAAATTTCAAAATTTATATTATGGTAATTCTGCTTTACTGAATAAATTAAAGTATTATCCTGTTGCCTTAGTACTTATTATTGTTTTATTTGGAAGTTTGGTTTATAACTTTTATAGGAGTACCAAAATGGCAACGCAAAATAAACTTTGGGCCGGAATGGCCAAAGAAACCGCACACCAGATAGGAACGCCGCTCTCTTCCTTGATTGGCTGGGTCGAACTCTTGAAATCTGAAAATGTAGACGAAAGTACCACATTCGAAATTGAAAAAGACATTGAGCGTTTGCAAACCATAACCGACCGTTTCTCGAAAATTGGTTCCGAACCCAAATTAGAAAACAAAGATATCGTAGCCGAAACACAACAATCGTACGACTATTTGCAATCCCGATTTTCCAAGCAAATTGAGTTTTCATTTAAAGCGCCACAATCGCCTATTATGGTTTCCTTGAACCCCACTCTACACAGTTGGACCATCGAAAACTTAGTAAAAAACGCCATAGATGCGATGAAAGGCAAAGGAAAACTAGCCTTAGAAATTGAACAAGAAGGAGATTATGTAAAAATAAATGTATCAGATACCGGCGGTGGAATTCAGAAAAATCAATTCAAAAGTATTTTCGAACCTGGTTTTACAACCAAAAAAAGAGGTTGGGGATTAGGCCTTTCATTGACCAAAAGAATCGTGGAAGAATACCACAAAGGAAGCATCAAAGTCTTACATTCCGAAATGGGAAAAGGAACGACGATGCAAGTGAGTTTAAAAAAAGCCCTCTAATTTGAAGAAACTCTACTCTGAGTGATTCTAAAAAACATTGTTTTTCTACTGATTTTAGACTTGCTCAAATAGTTTTGCACAAATGAAGCATGTTCATTGGCTTGCGCCAAAGCTTTACTCAGGGATTTTTTGATTGAAGCCACATTAGCTGAATTCTCACTTCCCACAGCACCCACTGCATAAATTGCGTCTTGGCATTTAGCTAGTTTTTCCTGTGGAGTCTGGATCATATTGCTAATTTCATCGTCTGAAAAAGTAGGCTTGAACTGATTGTTTCGGTAATGAACAAAATCATTCAGCATGACAACTGCAAGGTTCATTTCGTTTACAATAACGTTTAATTTCTCGATGTTGGTATTTCTTCGCAAATACTCTAATTTTTTCTTTTTGAACTCAAAACGTTCTAGCACCAAAGCGTTTTTTAATCCGTTTTTTTCTATTCTTTCTGCTGAGGCATACAACTGATCTGCTTCAGACAGTGCATTGTATTTGCTGATTTCTCGTTCAAAATTAAAGTATTTTTTGGATGTATTCATTTGGACTTTTCCTTCGTAAAATTCACTATTAGTTATGGGATAGTGCAGGAATTGCCACAAATAATCAAATGGAATATGCGAGGCAATTATTTTAGCTGGGTCCGCCTTAAAATAAACATTATTTAGTTTTTTAATAAATTGCCCATTATGAACGTATCCGGATCCCCAAGTTGGATCAAACAAATACCATTTATTGTCTACTTTTGCAGCAGTCCAAGCGTGCGCTAATTTTCCTATTGTACCATTTTGCTTATTATAACCTTGAATAATATAGGACTCAATTCCAATTTTATCAGACAGTTCCTTTAAAACGGCAGCATAATGACTGCAAACTCCTTTTCTTGTTTTTAAAGTTCTAGTAATTTTATCTTGCGCTGTTTCACTAAAATTAACGGCATATCTATTAGCTACATCATATCTAATATTTGATGCAGTCCAGAAAAAAGCAGCTCGCATTTTATCAGCCTCTGTTTTAAAATTAGCATTGATATATGCGGCAATTGCTGTTGTAGAAGTAGTCTGATTGGAAGGAATAGAGTTCATTTTAGCGTCGACTAGACTATTTCCTGTACTGCCTTGACCAAAACTTAAAAGTGTAATAAAAAGCGCAAAAAGTATAAAATTATTTTTCATATTGTAGCAGGGACTCAAAGTAAAAGGGAATAGGTTTTCACCTATTCCCTTTTAAACGAAAACCATACCAATTTATTTTATTTGTCCAACTTTTATAAATTCGATTGGATATTTATTGCTAATGCTTCAAATTCATCTTTTGACATGGACACTTTATTTTGAAAACGCATTTCATCCATTTCATTCAGCGGAATCAAGTGAACGTGTGCATGTGGCACTTCAAGGCCAACAACTGCCATACCAATTCGTTTGCATGGAACTGTTTTCTCCAGTGCTACCGCAATTTTTTTAGAAAACTGCATTAGACCGATATACAAGTCCTCTTCCATCTCAAAAATCTTATTGATTTCTTGTTTGGGAATACAAAGTGTGTGTCCTTTTGCATTTGGATTTACATCCAAAAAGGCTAAGAAGTTTTCGTCCTCTGCAATTTTATAACACGGGATTTCTCCGTTAACTATTTTAGTAAATATTGACATAGCTGCTTTGTTACTGTGGTTTATTGTTTAAAATATTAAAGAAGTAACCAGATAGACTTAAAAAAATTAATCTCTTGTGATTTCTAAAATTTCGAATTTTAAAACCCCATTTGGGACTGTTATCTCTGCAAATTCACCTACTGATTTTCCTAATAATCCTTTACCAATTGGCGAAGTAACAGATATTTTTCCAGTTTTTAAATCGGCTTCACTTTCAGCTACCAACGTGTATTTCATTTCCATTCCATTGGTCTGGTTTTTGATTTTGACATTGGACAAAACCAACACTTTAGAAACATCCAGATGTGTTTCATCAATTAATCTAGCGTTAGAATGTACTTCTTCTAGTTTAGCGATACGCATCTCTAGCATTCCTTGTGCTTCCTTGGCAGCATCGTACTCGGCGTTCTCAGAAAGATCGCCTTTGTCTCTTGCTTCGGCTATATCTGCAGATGCTTTTGGACGCATTACGCTTTTTAAATAATCCAATTCTTCTCTTAACTTCTTCAATCCTTCTGCGGTGTAATACGATACTGTACTCATAACTTCCTCATTTATATAAATAGAAAAAATCCCATCAGGACGGGATTTCTTTCCACAAAGATACTATTATTTTTTTTTCGTCTTTAAATATATGTTAATCATATATAATTCAAAGTTAAATAAATTAAATTTGTTTCACTAATACTTTGACACTATTTTAAAATGAAAAAATATTCCTTCTTTTTATTAATTCTTCCTTTACTTTTTTCGTGTAGTGATTCTGGTTTTAACAATACCAATCCATATCTGCCTAATTATAGTTTTACTATGGATATCAATATGAAGTTGCCTTCTTATTCCAATTTAAAGTTTGTAAGTAACTCCGTTGTTATTCCTGCGCTTGGAGTACGAGGCGTTATTATTTTTAATACAGGAAGCGGCTATAATGCATTTGACGCTGCATGTCCCAATCAAGCTTTAAGTTCTTGCTCCACTATGACTATCAAAGGCATCAATGCTATTTGTGGCTGTGACAACATAGAATACAGTTTATTTTCTGGCCAGGGACCATTACAATATCCTTTAAAGCAATATCGGGTTCAAGTAAATGGAGATGTGTTGCGCGTTTATAATTGATTTTATGGGCGTGACAGCAAAAAAAGGGATACGCCTTACAACAGCAATGGCCGTATTTACTTTTTTTGTCAGGCTACTTCCTCCGCCGTGGCTTTTTGTTTCACTATTTTTAAATCAAACTTATTTTTACTGTTAATAACATTATTTTTTGTCAAAAGTATACCGAATCCCAATAAGACCTCTGAGGACTGCATTATCCTCAATTCTAAATACCGGTGTTAGTTCTAAAAGTAGTGCTATTTTTTTTAAATTTTTAATTGGAAAAATCTCCAGAGTCGCAGGAAGCACAAAACTATTTATTTCATCAAAACCTCTAAATGGACTTAAATTAACTCCCAATCCAACCGAAAAACGGTGGTACTCTTTGGTTTCAAAATTATAAAATACATTAGCTTCAATAGGCATTTCTGCAAAATAATAATTAGTAAACACTTTCAGCTCCGCACTAACATCCCTGTTTTTATTAGTATTAAATCCCACCGCATAATTTGAAAACCCGCTCACTGCTATTTGGGAGTGACCAGTGAAGCCAATAAAAAACAAAACGATGATGAGGATAAGTTTGAAGTTTGTCATTTTTACTGTTAGTTTAAAATTTTTAAATAGTGCTATGGTTAGCCTCCATAAAGATCAAAAAAAGAAAATCCGATTTAAGAATTTACTTATTTAATTAACAAAAAATTAACAGGTTTAATTTTATATTTAGCTTCATAACTATCTTGCTTTAATGTGTTTAAATTTATCACAACTTATAACTTACCGAAAACAAAAACACCCTTGGCAATACGAAAGTAGTGCGCTCGCTGATTAAGTAATCCGAGAATGAATAATCGTTTTTGACTTTATTGTCAAAGAGGTTGTTGACTATTACTTCAAAACCAAAAGGGCTATTCTTCTTTTGATAGCGCAATGAAGTATTAGCAATATCATAAAAGTTACTTTGATTGTTGTTGTTTGTGTTTTTGAGATTTTCGTAGCTGATTTTGTAGGTCCAGAACTTAGCAATATTGATATCAAAATCAGAGGTAATGGCATCGGTTTGAAAATTAGATCTGGTTATACCTGAAAACTGACTAAAACCTTTGTTGTACCCAACACTAAAGCCTGGCCATTTTTTATAAGCTGTTTTTAATACAACTCCCATTCTCTGATTGTTTCTGTTATTCGAAGTTTCAATAGTATTGATGGTTTGAAAATAGTTGAACCAACTTAAACTGGTATTGAATCGCAAACTAAAACGGTATATTTTTTTTGTAAACGCGCCATTTACATTGTAATTCGTTTCTGGATTGTCGCTCAAAATAGGCGTGTTGAACTGGTTAATGCCATCCAGCTGAATTTCGTCCCGAATTGTTTGTACTTTTTTGTTTACACTAGCCATTGCGTTCCAAGTAACGCCACGGTATAAATTCATTTTTGAATAGCGCAGGTTTGCGGAATGGTAGCGCTCGTTTTGTAACAACGCATTTCCTTTGTAAACTAAATTGTAATTTTGCAGCGTAAATTGATCCGCCAATTGCGATACTTGCGGAAAACCATTTTCTAATTTGTAAGTAAAATTTAAGGTTTCTGATTTGTTAAACTCATACTCACTGTTCCATTGCGGTTGAAAAAGCGTTTTAGCAAGCGACTGATTTCCTGAATTTTGTTGTGTAATTAAATGATACCAATGCAAATACAATCCCGGTTTATTGGTCCATTTTCCTATTCTGAATTTGTATTCAAGTCCAACGTAGGCATCGTTCAACTGGTATTTTACAGCATTCCCAAAACCGTTCAAAGCAAAATCATTGATTGTTCCATTTGTCAGTAGCTGTTTCTCCGAAGTTTCAAAACGAGAAGCCCCGTAATTGTTTCCTACATTAGTATACAAATGATTGAAATTATCGATAATCCAATAATGCTTGAACAACGCGTCTACACTATTGGTTTTTACCTTTTTAATTTGCTCTATACGGTAGGAGGTATCATCTTGCAACGGAATTAAGCCATCTAAAAACGGCTGATCCGTAAACCAATTGGTTTGTGGGGTGTTGTAATCATACGCTTGGTTGACTACTAATGTGGTGGTATGTGCTAAACTATAGCTTTTGTGCCACTCGACGTATTGTTTTATCGCAGTATTATCAGCTTTGTTGATGGTTTCAAAAACACTGGAATTTAGATTGGTAATTGAGTTGATAGTGTTCGACATCGCATTCGTGCTCGACTGGTATTGTCCGTTGTAATACCATTTCTCTTTCGCGTTTGGCGAATAATCTAGTTTTATATTACCAATTCCAAGCACGGAGCGGTTATCGCAATTTTGTAATTTATTCTCAAAAGCAAAAGCGGTATTTTGCAAGTATTCATTCCTACTTTCGGTTTGAGAAGCCGTCAATACCTTTGAAAAAATAGAAAAACCAGATATAGAAAGCTTAGAAGAAGTATCGTGACTAAAATTGACCGCGCCAAATTGTGAGGTATTCTGAACCACATCTTGATTGTCATTAGCAAAAGAATACAAATTAGTCAATGATTTTCGACCAGAAAGAAACGTACTCATGCCGCCACCAAAACGCATCAAATCATCAAAAGTAAAGGTTCGTTTGCCAATGTTATTCAAGTCGCCTATGAAACTCACATTCGATTTTGGACTGTAATAAAACAAAGCGGCATGTCCTAGATAAAAACCATTGTCCGCATTCCCCACTTCGGCACCGGCTTCGACATCACCAAAAACAAATTTCTTTTTATCGGCTTTTAGTTTTACGTTTATTGCCAGTTCATCGCTATCCGAAACCTGTTTCATAAATCCTACTTCGTTGAAGTGGTCAATGACTTCAATTTTATCTAATGCATCCGCAGGAATATTTTCTACAGCCAATTTAGAGCCACCACCAAAAAAGGATTTGCCTTCTACGAGCATTTTGGTCACTTTTTTGCCTTGCACGGTTACACCTCCGTTTTTATCGACCTCAACACCAGGGAGTTTTTCGAGGATTTCTTTCATTTTGCGTTCATTGCCATTAGCAAAACTTTTCACGTCAAATGTCATGGTGTCTTTTTTGATCACAATAGGTTTGAACTCGTGCTTAATTACAATTTCCTTGAGTTGTTCTCCAGTAGGTTTCAGTTTAAAATCATGCGTGGCAATAGCTGCATCAGCCTCAAGAATAAATATTTCCTCTACAAAACCAATGTACGAAACAGTGATTTCATATTTGACTTCCTTTTCGAGTTCTAAGCGGTAGCGCCCTTTGTTATCAGCAATAGCAAACTTAAGGCTCGCTTTATCTTGTAAAGGTTTAGCGATTACATTTGCAGATTCAAGTGGAATATTGCTAACGTCAGAAACTACTCCTATTATGGTGCGAGTTTGAGAGAAAGAGAGCGTCGTGAAAAATAAAAAAAATAGGATTCTGCGCATTTATTTACTTTTAATTACAAATGCTGCTTGTCTCGCATTGTACTCCTCCTCACTTATCGTTTTACCTTTAGGGAACTCTATCGTGATATTTTTATCGTCACCAATTTTTATGTCAGTCGCCAAGAATACACCAAATAATTCATGTAATTCCAAAATCAATCCAGGTAAACCATAATACTGTTTGGGACCATACCTGTAAGGTAAACTAGGAACAAACCACGCCGTAATGGGCAATGTTTTCATATTACCATCTCTTCCCATATATTTTTTAATATATACCGCTTTATAACATAAGTAGTCCCCTATTTTTTTACTTTCAGTAGATATATCCCATTCTTTTTCTTTTACCTGTTGTGTAATAAGTGTACCGTCTCTACTATATTTAAACATCCCTACGCCTGCACTACTATCCAAATAATAATCATAAGAACTTGAATAGTAACTCGTAGTCATTTTATCATAAAGTTGTTCTCCTTTATCGTCATTAATAGACAAGCTGTTATTACGAACGAATTTCGATTTTGAAGCAGTAAATTCTAATAAAAATGTTTGCTTAGCAAGACTAGCCAGTCTTCCTTCCACCATTTTTTTTCCTCTTTCATCGTTTTCACGGTCATCGTAAACACTAGCAGAAACGACTTTGAAAACAACTGTTCCTGATAATTTTTGCGAATATCCACTATAAAACGAGAACATATATAAACAAAAAAACGCAATTTTACTTATCATAATTAAACTTATATTAAAAAAAACAGCAGCTGTTAAATGATTTTGTTTAAATCCACAGCTGCTATTTTAAATTTTTATTACTATGTGTTTCTATCACATTCCTCTACCAATGATCTGTAATTATCGTGAGCCTCTTCAGGTGGCAATTGGTCCCCTGGATCATAAAGTGCCATTTGGTCCATTGCCCAATTTTCACAATCAGTAAACAAAATTTTATCTACTTTAACTTCTCGAGTTTCTGCAAAACTTGTTGCACTAAACGCAACCACTGCTAGAGCGGTAAATACTAATTTCTTCATTTTTAAATTGGTTTAAATTTATACTTTTTTCTGGTTAACCAACGCAAATATGAAAAAAAAAAAAAATGAATATCCAGAATTTACTTAGATTTTTAACTAAAAATTAACAAATTATTTTTTACAAGAATTGCTGATTCATTCGTAACTTGATGATTGGATTTAGCGATGAGATTTGCAGATTTTAGTGGTTTATTATTATCGTCAGAAACCACGCCGGTAATAGTTCGGGATTGGGAGAAAGAGACCGTTGTAAAAAAAAAGCATTCTGAACATAAATTGAAGCTTGAAAACAAGGTAAAAATTATATTCAATTTTATTGTTTGTCTTTCTCCATTTCTCTTTTTTTACCTATTAACACGCCTCCCATGCTAGATTCGAGTTTTTTATCGTATTCTTCTTTGGTAATCGTTTTGCCTTTTGGAAAGTCTATTTTTATTTCTTCTTCTACCAAATCAATTTTAGTCGCTAGGAAAGTGGCTTTATTTTGTGTCAGTTCTAAAATAAGTCCAGGTAAACCATAAAAATCTATTGGACCATATGGATAAGGCAAATTAGGAGCGAACCACGCGATTACGTCCATATTTTTACTTTGACCTTTAGCACTTGTATAGTAAACTATTTTTTTTGCCTTGTAACTTAGATATGTCCCAATGATTTTAGACTCATTGGTAATTTCCCATCCTGCTGGATCATACTTCTTTTCAATTAGAGTACCATCAGGTTCCTTCAAAACAACTTTCTTTATTATATAATCGACATAAACATCTGAAGATGAATTAATAAAAGTTCGCGCAATTAAATCCGCGTTTTTATCAAAATTAGTGTCATTATTCAATTTCTCGACATATTTAAAACTTGAGCTCTTATTATTAAATAGTAATTGAAATTGTTGATTATTTCCATAATCAACAATTTCTTTAAAAAACTCAACATAAGTTTTATCAACTTCCTTTAAATCAATACCTAACTTTACTTCATACTGTATTTTACCTGCTTGCGACAAAACAATGTTTGACATAAAAAACAAAGTTATTACTAATATTTTATATTTCATGGTGATTTCAGGCTATTGAAAAAGATTAAAAATTGAATGAATAATAATTAGGTAAAAAGTTGAAATTACGAAGAAGTGTAGGATAATTTTCCTTTATACTCTGGATGACATCTACCTATTAAATAATTTAAAAGTGCGGATTCGTTTACAACTTCATAATGCGAAGTTATGTATTCATAACTATTTATTGCCATTTGTTCACACAGATTATCATCAATAACACTCTTGTTTTTACTAACATCAATCTTAACCTCTTCCTTTACTTCCTCCGTTCCTGCCATTGAAACTCCAGTAAACGCTACCACTGCTAGAGCGGTAAACACTAATTTTTTCATTTTTTAAATTGGTTTAAATTTATACTTTTTTTCTGGTTAAATAAAGCAAATATGAGTGAAAAAAAAATGGATATACAGAACTTACTTAAATCTTTAACGAACAATTAACACAATATTTTTTACAAGAATTGCTGATTTACGCGTAACCTGATAATTGTGTTTAGGAATGACATTTACAGATTCTAATGGTTTATTAGTATCGTCAGAAACTACTCCCACAAGACTTTTTGTTTGAGAGAACGAAAAAAAAGAAAAAAGTAATAATAGATATTTAAAGGTATTCATCCAATAATTTTGAGAAAAGATTATAACTGTTTTAATTACCCATTAGAAACTTTACTAAAAAAATAGTTTGTTTTGATTTCAGACTAATACTATTCAAAAAAAGATTTTTAAAATCCATTTAGCTTATTATAGGCTTCTTCTAACTGCTTCTCATTTAATATTTTCAATTTCTCTAACGATTTAATATCAAAAGTAAGATTACTATTTAGCTGAATACTTTTAGCTCCAAAGACCGCATTTCTTACCTGAAGTTCTAAAATTAATCCTGGCAAATTTCCATAACCTACAGGCCCATAAGGATACGGTAATGCTGGACAATACCATGCGACTACTGGATGGTTGAAAACTTTAGTTTCATAACGAACCGTAAAAACATTGGTCGCTTTATAGCATAAATAATTATCTATTAATTTGGTCTCACTTGTTAAAATCCAATTACTTTTCAAAGCTTCTTCTGCGTAAATGTTTTCTCCTAACATTTCCTTTTGAAATAATAATTTTTCTTTCAAACTAAATACAATTCCAACATAATTTGCCATTGCAAGCGTGAACCTTTGTGAAGTGATAGCATCATCACTGTCTAATATTTTTTCACTGTAAAATTTAGAACCATTTTCAGTTATGATTAATTGAAACGTTAGTTTTTTTGCATCTACCATTGACTTTTCAAGCAAACTTTTTAACGTAGCATTATTGTCAAATAATCCTTTTTCTTTTTCTATTTGTAATCCATAGGATATGACAACATTTTGACCTTGTCCATATCCAAGCGTCGTTGACAAGATTAGCATAATGAGAAATATTTTCATTTTGTGGTTATATTAAAAACACACCAAATTCATTGAAAATGGTGTGTTTGAGTTTTTCTAATTCTAATCGAAGCTTTATCTTTATTGTGATATATGAGCTTCCTGTAATCCCAGACACATAAAATAAACAGAATAAGAAGCACTTATTGCCTGATCATGAGTAAAACCAACACTTCTAGCATCCACATATGCTACATATCGCGCTAAATTACAATCTGTTTCGACGACAACTTCTTTTTTAGTTTTAATCTTTTTACTTACTTTTACTTTGCCAGTTTTTGCCATTGCAACTCTACTAAATGCCACTACTGCTAGAGCGGTAAACACTAATTTTTTTATTTTTAAATTGGTTTAAATTTATACTTTTTTTTAGTTAACCAAAGCAAATATGAAAAAGAAAAAAAATGAATATCCAGAATTTACCTCAATTTTTAACTAAAAATAAACAGATTATTTTTTACAAGAATTGCTGATTCATTCATAACCTGATAATTGGATTTAGCTATAACATTTGCAGATTCTAAAGGCTTAACAATAAAGTTAGAAATCACACCTGTAACGGAACCAGATTGATAAAAAGAGAGTGTTATGAAAAAGAAGAAAAATAGAAGTTTGAACATCAAAAATTTATTTATTTATGCTTTTAAAGCAAATAATTTACATACCCATTTGTGCTTTCAGCTTTTTATCGTATTCTTCTTTAGTAATCGTTTTGCCTTTTGGAAAGTCTATTTTTATTTCTTCTTCTACCAAATCAATTTTAGTCGCTAGGAAAGTGGCTTTATTTTGTGTCAGTTCTAAAATAAGTCCAGGTAAACCATAAAAATCTATTGGACCATATGGATAAGGCAAATTAGGAGCGAACCACGCGATTACGTCCATATTTTTACTTTGACCTTTAGCACTTGTATAGTAAACTATTTTTTTTGCCTTGTAACTTAGATATGTCCCAATGATTTTAGACTCATTGGTAATTTCCCATCCTGCTGGATCATACTTCTTTTCAATTAGAGTACCATCAGGTTCCTTCAAAACAACTTTCTTTATTATATAATCGACATAAACATCTGAAGATGAATTAATAAAAGTTCGCGCAATTAAATCCGCGTTTTTATCAAAATTAGTGTCATTATTCAATTTCTCGACATATTTAAAACTTGAGCTCTTATTATTAAATAGTAATTGAAATTGTTGATTATTTCCATAATCAACAATTTCTTTAAAAAACTCAACATAAGTTTTATCAACTTCCTTTAAATCAATACCTAACTTTACTTCATACTGTATTTTACCTGCTTGCGACAAAACAATGTTTGACATAAAAAACAAAGTTATTACTAATATTTTATATTTCATGGTGATTTCAGGCTATTGAAAAAGATTAAAAATTGAATGAATAATAATTAGGTAAAAAGTTGAAATTACGAAGAAGTGTAGGATAATTTTCCTTTATACTCTGGATGACATCTACCTATTAAATAATTTAAAAGTGCGGATTCGTTTACAACTTCATAATGCGAAGTTATGTATTCATAACTATTTATTGCCATTTGTTCACACAGATTATCATCAATAACACTCTTGTTTTTACTAACATCAATCTTAACCTCTTCCTTTACTTCCTCCGTTCCTGCCATTGAAACTCCAGTAAACGCTACCACTGCTAGAGCGGTAAACACTAATTTTTTTATTTATAAATTGGTTTAAATTTATAATTTCTTTTTGCTTAACCAAGGCAAATATGAAAAAAAACGTATTTAAGGAATGTACTTAAATTTTAGATCTATTTTTTTAGAAGTATGTCTTCGTATTCCTTTTCGGAAACTACTTTAAATTCTTTACGCTGCGGCACGAGTATATTTTTGTTTGGTTTTAAATCAATTTTTTTTACTCCAAATAAAATATTTCTAACTTGAAGCTCTAAAATTAAACCCGGCAATCCACCATATCCATTTGGCCCGTAAGAAAGTGGAATTTGAGGACAATACCACGCTATTATTGGAAAATGAAAAACACCTGCACTATTTATCACTGTTTTTACGGCCGTTGCTTTAAAACAAACAAATCCATTAATTTCTTTCGTTTCATTCTCTAAAGTCCAATCTTTTCTCTTGTTCCTTTTGATAAGAAATTTACCTATTTCGCCTTTAATTTCAGAATACGAAAATTCCTCATTCTGGAAAATAACTCCCTCATATCCCGAAAATAATTTGGCATATAAATACCCTTGGTCATCAAGACCTAAACCATCTTTGATAGAAAAAAAAGATTCATTAGAATTAAAAAGCAATTCAAAATTTATAAATGGCGAGTTCTCCATTGCTTTTACATAAGCAACTTTCATCCTTGTTGTTTTTTCAAGTCCTTCAAATGTAGAAATATGAAGCCCATATTCTATTTTCCCATTGTTAATTTGACTCAAACAATTAAAGCTTATCAAAAAGAAAAACAATTGTATTAATTTCATAATTTTAATAGATAGAATTAAGGCTGCCTCAATTTTGATGAAACAGCCTTATATTTTGTTATTTATTCAGCTTTTATTAAAGCGTATTCTTTAATTTCGTAAAGCTAATTTTAGTTTTACTACTCAGAAAACTACCTTAAGCACGAATACTCAATTCTTTCATACAATTACCCCAAGCTACAGCTCCGAAATAAAATGCTTCCTTCTCACTACAACCATTAGACAAACACTCATTTACAGCAGCATCTTGTTCATCCTTGCAAGGATCATCAATAACAATGTTCTCTATTTTTAAATCATTAATTTCATTTTTCTGAACGCAATCGTTAGCCATTGCAATTCCACTAAACGCTACCTCTGCTAGAGCGGTAAATACTAATTTTTTTATTTTTAAATTGGTTTAAATTTATACTTTTTTTATGGTTAACCAAGGCAAATATGAGTGAAAAAAAAATGAATATACAGAACTTACTTAAATTTTTAACGAAAAATTAACAAAATATTTTTTACAAGAATTGCTGATTTACTCGTTCAAATTTACACTTTACCTCATTATAATTGTGTCTTGCAATAACATTATCCGATTCTAGTGGTTTATTCGTATTGTCAGCAACCACACCGGTAATAGTGCGGGATTGAGAGAAGGAGAGGGTTGTAAAAAAAAAGCATTCTGAACATAAAGTGAAGCTTGAAAACAAGGTAAAAATTATATTCAAATTTATTGTTTGTCTTTCTCCATTTCTCTTTTTTTACCTATTAACACGCCTCCCATGCTAGATTCGAGTTTTTTATCGTATTCTTCTTTTGTTACTGTTTTTCCTTTTGGAAAGTCTATTTGGATTTCTTTTTCAAATAATTCTATTTTTGAAGCTATAAATGTTTTCTCATCCTCTGTAAACTCTAAAACAAGTCCTGGCAAACCAAAAGCACTTTTTGGGCCATAAGAATAAGGTAAACTTGGGGCAAACCAAGAAATTACCTCTCTTACTTTGGGATCTCCTTTTCTACTAATATATGGTATCTTTAAAATTGCTTTGTAACACAAGTAATTCCCTATATATTTAGATTCACCAGTTATTTCCCAATTATTTTTCTCCATTTTACCCTCGATTAGCGTTCCGTCACTCAATAATGAAACTTGACTTTTTTGGGTAAGATTGGTATAAGTGTCAGGTGAAGTAAATGCTGTTCTGGCTATATTATTTATTTTCCGTTCATAATCAGAACTATAATTCATTGTCTCAATCAATAAAAATTTCGATTGTAATTTATTGAAAATTAGTTCAAATTCCTGTTTATTAGCGTAATCAACCATTTTTATAACAAACTGTTTCGTGTTTTCAGATGGATTCCCTTCCAATTTTAAAGGCACATAAAACTTATATTTAACTTTACCCGATGATTGTGTGTAGGCTGTAGTTACTAACATTAAACATAGACATAAAAATTTCATAGTTTTAATAATTTAAACGCTTCAAGAAGATGTCTTGAAGCGTTATTTATAATTTTAATGACATAAACCTATTAAATCATTCAGTAACGCCAAATTGTCGGACCCACTACCCATAACTCCTTCATAAATATCAACTGCTTTTTCTTCACAAGTTTTTTCCGCTACTTTTTCTACATTTAATGAGTTGGTTTTTACTTCCTCCGTTTTTGCCATTGCAACTCCATTAAACGCTACCACTGCTAGAGCGGTAAACACTAATTTTTTTTATAGACAACCAAATGAAATAAATCATTTGACAGTAGCTGCCGTATTAGCATCTGTTAATTTAATTATTTTGTAAAATTCATTTTCGGATATTATTTTATGGTTCACTTCCTTTAATGTTACTTTCAAATTATTATTTAGTTCTATTTTTGAAGCCAAATATGTAATTTTATCATCTTGTAACTCCAAAATTAACCCTGGTAAATCTCCAAATTCTTTGGGACCGTTTCTTACAGGAATTGCAGGGCAGTACCAAGCTTCAACAATATGAAGTGGATTCCTTTGCTTCAATCTAAGTAGTTTTTCTCTTGTAGCCTTAAAACAAGTGTAACCATTAATTATCTTTTGCTCTTTTCGCAATTCCCATTGGGCTACTGAGTCTAGCTTAACATAAAAAATTTCATCTGAAAAATCAACTTTTTTAATGATCGTTTTTTGCTGTTCATCTTTAAAAAACTCAGCATTTCCAGCAAAAGCTCTCGCTAGTCTAGCCGGTTTTTCATTAAAATCTAACATTGATTCTAGATAAAAATGAGACTTTTGATCTTTTACTATTAACATGTAACTCAATCTTGTTAGTGCATCATCTATCCCAACAAATGAATTAGCTACTTTACTCTTGACTACATCTTGATTTTTTTCTAATGATCCTCCTGTAGGTGTAATTGAATATGTAATTCGGACGTTATTTTGAGCAATTGCCGCCAAACCATTTAACAATAAAACTAAATATAAATATTTCATATAAAAAAAATTAACCTGGTAAAAACTGGTTATTAAGCTAATTTAATACCTTACTTTCTTTACAGGCAGCAAAGGCTTCTTTAGCAGCATTATACTCTAACCCTAAATCTTGGAATTCTTTATAAGTTTCGTGATAAACATCGGTACAATTATCTGCAACAAAATCTATTGTCACCTCTTCTTTCACTTCTTGAGTTCCTAACATTGCAACTCCACTAAATGCCACCACTGCTAGAACGGTAAATACTAATTTTTTCATTTATAAAAGTATTTCCTTGGGTGCCAATAAAACTTAAACATCCTCCTTCATCTCTATTTAAAAAAATACGTCATTCCTTAACATTACAAGATTAGGTAAATTTTATCGTCTAAACAATACCCACGACAAAAACAGAAAAACAAAAAAAATCCAGTGCTTTGCAACACTGGATTCCAATTATCAACAAATACTTTTCTAAAAATTCAACGTCATCCCCAATAAGAAATTAATTCCCGCTTGCGGATAATAATATGGATAAACATCATACATGTATCCGTTAGAAACGTATTTTTTGTCTAAGAAGTTATTCACTAAACCCGTAAAAACAATTTCTTTGAAGACTGTTTTAGGTTTAAAAGTGTAGGCAATGTTCAAGTCATTCACAAAATAATCGGCCAACTTTGCCGCTGGCAATTCGATATTATTCATGTATTGTTCGCCTACAAATTTTTGCAACCAGGAGATATGAAGATTTTCAATAGGTGTGTAAACCAATATATTTCCTGCAATAACGGATGGTGAATACGCAATATCAGTAGTTCCATAATTTTGCCCTGCAACAGCTAAATCAGTATTTTTATTAGCACTCAAGGTAAAATTTGGACGGATAATAAATTGATCGGTTACTGCAATTGTGGCATCAATTTCCAGTCCTAGTCGGTAACTTTTTTCGCTGTTAGAACGTATTGGAGCCCCTACATCATCCAGATTTCCGGTTAAGATCAACTGGTCTTTGTACGCCATATAATACACATTTGTATTGAATTGTACTTTCTCAGCAACATGCCTCCAACCCAATTCAAAGTCATTCAACTTTTCTGGCTTCACATTACCACCTTCATAATCACCTCTATTGGGTTCTTTGTTTGCTCTCGCATACGAAAAATACAAAGCGTTATTCCCATTGACATCATACGTTAATCCTGTCTTTGGATTAAAAAAATTAAAGGTATCATCTACCAAATTTACCTGAACACCATCAGCTTTGTAATTTACAGATCGAAATTGCAAATCTCCAAATAAACTTAATTTATCAGTGATTTGATAATTGGCTTTTGCAAAGATATTTCCATCAGTTTTAATGGCATAATCATCATAATATTTGTCTCCAAGCTCACTTTGAGATGCAAATCTCGCCCAAATCACTTTACCAAAATGGCGGCCTTCATACTTGTTCCAGCCACCACCAAAAATGACATCTAATTTTGTGTCCTTATAGTTGGCTGAAAATGTAGTTCCATAGAAATCATTATCCAACCACTTTTGACGAATTAAATCGGTTCTATTAATTGGTGTTGCATTGTTAACAATTGGTGTCAAGCCGTAACTAGAAAATTTAGCATCTTCTTTATAATTTTCAAAAAAACCTTTCCCTTTTGTATAATGCAACGCAAAATTAGTACTCCAATTTTCAGATATTTTCTCATTCCAATGCAATTGCGAGTGATCTTGCTGGTAATTATCGGTTTCATTATCGTAAAAACGAGCGTTGCCTTGTTCATCCGTGAAAGCACCTGCTGAATTATAGGTGCGATCCCTGTTCAGCGTTTCGCCGTCTATTCCGTTCCAAGATTGATACGTCTTCTCCGTTCCTCCAAAAACTAAGGCTTTTATCAACGTGGTTTTGCCCACATACGTTCCTTGCAGAAAATAGGATTTCAAATCAGAGGCACCACGATCCACAAATCCGTCCGATTTAATGGCAGACAAACGACCTGCAATTTCAAAATGATCATTCATCAATCCAGTACTGAATTTCACCGTGTGTTTTCGAGTGTTAAAACTTCCAAGCGAGTTTGAAATTTCCCCTGTACTTTCGTTGGCAAAATTATCTGTCAACATGTTTAAACTGGCACCAAAAGCTCCCGCACCATTGGTAGACGTTCCCACACCACGCTGCAATTGTAAACTTTGAAGCGAAGAAGCAAAATCAGGCATGTTTACCCAATACGTGCCATGACTTTCGGAGTCATTGTAAGGAATACCGTTAATCGTTACATTTACTCGCGTTGCATCACTACCACGAACCCGAATTCCAGTGTATCCTACGCCATTACCAGCATCAGAAGTGGTAACAACAGATGGCAAATAATTCATCAAAATAGGAATGTCTTGCCCTAAATTTCGGAATTTAATATCCTTTTTGTCCAAATTGCTAAAACTGACTGGTGTTTTATTGGTCACACGCACTGCTGAAACTAATACTGCATCCAGTTGGTTTACTTTGGTAGTGTCTTTAACTTGTGAAAAGGCGAAAAAAGAAGAAAGAGAAAAGAGAATAGACGTTAAAAAAGCTACACTTGACGCCTTTGTGTCTTTATGGCACGAAAAATTGAAAATAGTATTCATCCGTAAAAAGATTACGAATAAAAGGGGGAATTATTCTTTTTGTTAAATTAAAAAATGATTGTTTCCTATGACAAATAAAGTAGCGTGCACACTATTAGTTTGTCATTTTTTCCCTTGACAACATTACTTGTCCAGGTTCGTTGGGTATAATCTCAGCTCGTTATTTAGAGCACCCCTTTGAGACGGGGCAAATATAATTCTTTTGTTTAAAGTTCCAAGTATAACTTTTAAACTTTTTATCAAAAATCAAAAATCAGGTTTTCTTCGGTTTTTCTTAACCTCTGAAATGCTCTTCTTATCCTTAATTCGTTTTCGAATAACCGATTTTGGAATCTTTGTTGGTTTGCGCACTTTTGGAACCTGCAATGCCGTTTTTATCAGTTCTAGAAATCGCTTGGTGACTATTTCTTTATTCCTAAACTGGCTTCTGTCTTCATCACAATTCAATATTAAAACGAGATCAGCAGTTAATCTAGAGGATAATTTGGTTTCAATCAAAAGTTTTTCAGCTTCGTTTAGCGCTTGAGAATGATGTAAATCAAAAGTCAATACCACCTTAGAGGATACTTTATTTACGTTCTGCCCACCCGCTCCACTGCTGCGGACGGCTTTATAGCTTAATTCGGATATGATTTTTTCTGTTTCCATTTATGCTGTCCCAACACTTTGGGATTGATTCAGTAAATCTATTTATATTGATGCGCTGGTTTCAACAAGTCATTCACAGTCTTGACTGGATTAAACGTGATCAGGGGAACCTCAACAAATACCGTTAACCAGTTTGCCATTGCACCATTCCAGAGACCAGGCAATTCATAAGCCTTAATGTTCTTGCCAGCGGTGTTTTTCTCCACTATGAATCCACTGTTGTGATCGACAAATTGAGGCAGATCAAATTTTTCGTTTTTATAATTTTTTATCCCGCAAACTAAATCAACAGGATTAAAATGAGTAGCGGCATTAAGGATCCCTTTTTGATGGTCTCTTTCCAAATCAACTTGAGAACTTTCTACAATTTGCAATGAAATTGCATCCTGCTCATTTCTTACCCAAAATGGCCCGCCGCCTGGTTCTCCTTCATTTTTTACCATTCCGCATACGCGTATGGGCTTATTTAAAGCCGCCTTAAGGGAGTCCACTTTACTTTCAAAACTACTTTCGTAAAAATCTTCACGCAGGTTAATACACAATTTTTCCTTTATAAAAAGAACCATTTCCTCTACTAATTCTATCTGAATTGTTTCAGAATTCAAGGCACTTAAATAACGGAACACCTCTTGCTGTAGGGCTAATAATATACCCGCCAACCCTTTCTTGTACAAAGAGATTTTCTCGATATTATTTTGAATAACGTTATCAATATTTTTGATAAATACAATATCAGCATCCAGATTATTCAAATTTTCAATTAAAGCACCGTGTCCTCCAGGTCTAAAAACCAGTTTTCCTTTTTCATCTCTGAAAGGCTTATTTTTCATAGTCACAGCGAGCGTGTCAGTACTCTCGTTTTGATAGGAATAACTAACATTTATAGCCACACCAGCTTGGTCTTCAATTCTAGCTTTGATGTTATTTATTATACTTTCGAAATGCTGTTGATGTGATTCTGAAACCGTAAAATGCAAATTAGAGCAGTTAATTGCACTTGAATAATGAGTACATTCATGCAAATGCTCTTCCACCGGAGTTGCAATATGAGTTTTGTATTTGTGAAAAGGAAGAATCCCTTTTGGTTTATTAGCAAAATCAAAAGCATCGGATGACAAAAGCATCTTTATAAAATAATAATTCTTTAGACTTCGATCCATTACATCAAAACCTGCGAATTCAGCTTTAAGCTTACTATCAATGGCATCAAAAAAAGGAAATTTTTCCATTCCTACGATAAAAACAGCAAGTTTATTGGCTTTTTTACGGTTAATATAGGCATTTATAGATTCGTTTTCAAAATCAAAATCATTGATAAATTCAGTTAAAAACTTAAACATTCTACTTGCAGCGCCTGATGCAGGAACAAATTTATTTAATTTCAAGTTGGATTTGTGTGCATCAAAGAAACTGGCATTTTCTTTAAAACCTTTTTCTGACACTTTCAAAACTCCATTTGACAAGGTTGCGGGACGAACCAAATTTACTTTGGAAATTCCATATTTAAAAAAATTCAATTGCTTTTGAATATTTTTTATTGGAATTCCATGCTCATAAATTTGAATGAAATCAAGGGACGAAAACCCTAATTCTCTTGCTAAAGTCAAATCGTCTATAATCGATATTGCTTTTTTAAGTCGTAAGTCCTTATCACCGGAAAGGGTAATAAATGGTTTATTATTGTCTAGTAAAGATTGTTTAAACACTGCAAAAACAGATTCTCTGCCCTCCGCTTTGTCTCTCAAATCGTCTTTTTCCCACGGCACATCAATATCCGTAAGGAAGAATAAATCGTATTGATGCTCGCAAGCCGCTTCATCTAATGAAGGATCACAATAATTGTAATAAACTTCAGAGAAAACCTTAGTTACCATTAAGTTGGTGTCGCAAAAAAGATAGTTATTGGCAATTAAAGCGCGTTCATTTTCTAATTTAGTCTGACCATAAGCAATAGGCATCATATCCTCACGATCACATACTTGTTGCGTTGTCTCCCATTTCTCCTGCAGGTATTCCCGGGCAAACTCTGGAACCCATCCGGTTTTATAATAGTCCGCAAGCTGTCTGGCTAATGTAGTCTTGCCCGTGCTTTCGGGACCAAATAAGGCTATTTTAATTATTTTTGTGGCTCTACTGCTGAGCTGTCTGAGATTTTCTTCCATTCTAAATAGCCAAAAATGGCGACTACGGTAAATACTATATATTGAAAACTGGTAAAAGTATAGCCTTTCGCAAAATATAAAGGTATTGAAATCAAGTCTCCAATAATCCAAAATATCCAGTTCTCGACTTTCCTTTTTGCCATGAGCCACATTCCTACAAAGAAAATTCCTGTAATAAATGTATCTACATACGCAAACCAAGTGGTAAATTTATCAAAATAGTGATATACCGAAACCACAAAGGCGACGGTAAATATAAAAAGAATTATCGCAATTCGTTTTTCTGAGCTTGAAATTTTTGATATTGGAAACGCAACGCTGTCCCCTTTTTTTCGAGTCCAATGGTACCAGCCATAAATACTCATCACGAAATAATACCCATTAATCATCATATCGCCCCACAAAACCCATTTCCAAAGCAAATAAACGAATATGGAAGTACTCACTAATCCCGTTGGAAAAACCAAAATATCATCTTTTTTAGCATACCAAACACTCAACAAGCCAAAAATAACCGCTACAATTTCTAGGATGATATCTAATGTTGGATAGGATCTGTATTGGGCAAAAAAATATTCTATCATGTTTACATTTGGGATTTACGAAATTAGACTTAGGTTTTCATGCCGCATTTACAAATTGTTTGTTAAGTTGCTCAAAAACCTTAAACGAATGGCCAATTTGGTAGCGCTCCAATTATAAATCAGTAAGCAACACACTTTAATTAAAAAAAGAGACGTCCTTTTCAAAAGCAGTTCCTATTACGACCAAATCTGCACCTGAATCGTAGGCTTTCTGAATTCCCTGCAAATCTATAATTCCGCCTCCAACAATCAGCGGAATTGTGATGTTTTTTGAAATTAATCGAATCATATCCAGTGGAACTGCGCGCTTAGCACCACTTCCCGCTTCCAGATAAATCAATTTATTGCCTAACATCTCACTGGCTTGTGCAGTTGCCAGAGCTAAATCGAGATTGTTTCTGTCCAAAGGTTTAGTTTTGCTGATTCTTTCTACCGCAGTTTCGCTACCACTTTCAATGAGCATATATCCAGTGGCAATGATTTCGAGTTGGGTTTTTTTTAAAATAGGTGCTGCTTTCACTTGATGTCCAATTAAATAATCAGGATTTCTTCCTGAGATTAATGATAAAAACAAAATTGCATCGGCTTGATCAGAAATCTGCGAAGGATTTCCGGGGAAAAGTACGATAGGTAAATCACAGTTTATCTTTATCTTTAAAATTAATTCGTCTAGAATATTCTTTTCCACAAGGCTTCCACCAATAAAAATATGCGTTGCTGGTGACTGCTTAATTTTTGAAATTAAATGGGTAACATTTTCTAAAATTATTTTATCTGGATCAAGAAGAATGGCCAATAATTTTTGGTTCTTTACATTAGCCTCGAGTATCTGACTGTATATATTCTGCTTTTCATTTTTCATAATCGGCGTAAAAGTATACGTTTTTTTGAAAGTGAGCATTACTTTAAGAAAACTTATCTTTGCTTATAGATTCACAAACTTCACATTAACAAGCTTATGATCCAAATTGAAATGCTCGAAAAATATGATGCAGTGCGAAGGCTCTACAAAAAATCAGAAATAATTTTCGAGAAGGATAACTTTGCCACTCATTATTACCAGATTATTTCAGGAACAGTAAAAATGAATAATTTTAATGATGAAGGCAGGGAATTCGTGCAAGGATTTTTTTATGATAAACAATGTTTTGGTGAACCACCGTTGTTTCTAGAAAGAACCTATCCCGCTAATGCTGAAGCTGTAGAAGACTCCGAGCTAATCTGTGTTTCAAAAGCTAACTTCTTGAAATTAATAGCTGAAAATCCAGCTGTTTCCATTATCATGATTGAAAATTTAGCTCGCCGATTACATTATAAATCGGTTATGGCTGCTGAGATTTCCACACAAGATGCAGAGCATCGCTTATTACAATTATTTGACTACTCGATTGCTTATTTTAATTTTAAGAAGGAGCAAGAGGGTTTTCATATTGATTTGACGCGGCAAAAAATGGGTGACTTGACGGGACTTCGTGTCGAGACCGTAATAAGAGCCATCAAAACACTAGAAAAAAAAGGAGAACTTAAAATCGTCAATAGAAAAGTGTATCGATAAACAATATCCGTTAAGTAGAAGCTTTGTCAAAGGCTCAATCAAAGGATGACTAAATTTGACAAATAGTAAAACAGCTGCCGTACAGTAAGCATCATTATGATGTAGGTCATAAAATAGTGAATTCAAGAGCCTGTAAATTTGCAGTAACAAACAATTCAAATATTATGACACTATATAACAAAACACTTACCGACTTCAACAACAATTTCATAGGTTTTGCAACATTAATCGTTATTGGACAAAGTTGTCTGGGCTCAGTTGCTGCAATGAACATTCTTCGCAACGGAACTAGTTTGATACAAATGTTTCAATTAGGCTTGATTGTTCTAATTTGCATGTTGGTAAACACTTCGATTTTGGCGCAAATGAAACATAAGGTAATTTTCAACTTTACTATAATTAGCGCTATTTTGAGCATATCCTTAATATTTATTAACAAGATTATCATTTAATGAAAAAGCAAATTGAAAACCGTGACGATCTGAAACTTTTAGTTCGGACTTTTTATGACAAAATAAGAGCAGATCAGGAAATCGGTTTTTTCTTTAATGAAACGATAACGGATTGGGAAGAACATCTAGAAAAGTTGACCGACTTTTGGGAAGCGAATATCTTGGGTACAAAAAATTACAACGGAAATCCAATCACAGTCCATAATGCTGTAGACAAAAAATTCAACCATCAAATTACTTCCAATTTATTTGGAGTATGGTTGAATTTGTGGTTTGCAACTTTGGACGAACTTTTTGAAGGCGAAAATGTAGAGATTCTAAAACGTAGAGCCCAAAAAATGAGTACTTTCCTTTTTATGAATATTTTTAAAAGCCGGGAACATGCTTAGCTGATTTGAAAAGCGTAGACCAATGTAAAATTCTCTATTTCTTCAAAATGGATGTTAAAATCCTTGATTATGCTGCCAAAATGAAGTTCCGTTTGCCCTTGTTTATCTTTTATTTCAAAAGATTGCACTTTGATGTGATTTTTAAAACTGATTCCCTTTTCGTTTCGGATTTTGAAGATGGATTCTTTGGCGCCCCAGATTACAGTCAATTTCCGAATATAATCACTTTGGTTTTCACTCCCGAAGCCCGAAGTCTCGCGACGCAATAAAAACTGAAATTCTGAGTCGCAGAATTTATCTGCGATTCGGATAATCTTGTCTCTCTGCAATTCGATGTCGATTCCTACGGTTTTACTGCTTACGATAATCGCCGAAAACTCATGGGAATGGGTAATCGAAATGTGTTTGCCGTCATGTAAATGTGGTTTTCCTAATTCGTCATAATACAGATCAAAATCGCTGTAGCCTAGTTCTTGAAACAACTTCCGAACACTGAGAAAAGCACGCTGGTGCAATTGCGATTTCATTCCCTGGAGACGTATAGCATTTTTATCGTTTAACTGAACTTGATTGTGGAGCTCTTCAAAGGATTCGGTTATTTTCCAAACTAGAATTTGGGTGTCTGTACTAAAGTGGATGGTTTTGAATAATGGCATGGTAGTATTCTGATTTTTAGCCCCGATTGAAGTGGAAATCCTTTTTATTTTTCCTTTAAAAATAAAAAGATTGCAACAAAAAGCGGGAAATAGCTCCAAAAATTAAAAAATATTGGGCTTAAAAAAATTATTTTACTGATTTTTAAAACATTACAAAATTAAACAATTCATAAATATTTGTGATTCCTTTTAAAATCACAACTTATTATGTAATTTTGCAAAAAATTTACACTTACAAATATACTATAAATGAGTACTACAACTATGCCTTTTGTGGCTTTCAAAGTAAAAGACATTTCTCTAGCGGCTTGGGGAAGAAAAGAAATTGAACTAGCAGAAGCTGAAATGCCAGGTTTAATGGCGCTTCGTGCTGAATATAAAAACGAACAACCACTTGCTGGTTCTCGTATTGCAGGATGTTTGCACATGACAATCCAGACTGCGGTTTTGATTGAAACTTTAATCGCGCTTGGAGCTGAGGTGACTTGGTCTTCATGCAACATTTTCTCTACTCAAGATCAAGCTGCTGCTGCAATTGCTGCTGCTGGTATTCAAGTGTATGCGTGGAAAGGATTGAACGAGGAAGATTTTGACTGGTGTATTGAGCAAACTTTATTCTTTGGTGAAGATAGAAAACCATTGAATATGATTCTTGACGATGGTGGAGATTTAACGAATATGGTTATTGACCGTTACCCAGAATTAGTTGCTGGAATTAAAGGATTGTCTGAAGAAACTACAACAGGAGTTCACAGATTGTACGAAAGAGTAAAAGCGGGAACATTGCCTATGCCTGCTATCAATGTAAACGACTCGGTTACTAAATCGAAATTTGACAATAAATACGGTTGTAAAGAATCTGCAGTTGATGCAGTTCGTCGTGCAACTGATATAATGCTTGCTGCCAAAAGAGTAATTGTTTGTGGTTACGGTGATGTAGGAAAAGGAACTGCAGCTTCGTTTAGAGGTGCTGGGTCTATTGTAACCGTTACTGAAATTGACCCAATTTGTGCGCTTCAAGCGGCAATGGACGGTTTTGAAGTGAAAAAATTAGATACTGTTATTGCAACTGCTGATATTATCATCACAACTACTGGAAATAAAGATATCGTTTTAGGATCTCATTTCGAAAAAATGAAAGACAAAACTATCGTTTGTAACATTGGACATTTTGATAACGAAATTGACATGGCATGGTTGAACACCAACCATGGTGCATCAAAAGTGGAAATCAAGCCACAAGTAGATAAATATACCATTGCTGGAAATGACATCATCCTTTTGGCTGAAGGTCGTTTAGTAAACCTTGGTTGTGCTACAGGTCACCCAAGTTTTGTAATGAGTAACTCATTTACTAACCAAACGCTAGCTCAAATCGAATTGTGGAAAAACAGTGCGGCATACAACAATGACGTATACATGTTGCCAAAACATTTAGATGAGAAAGTAGCCATGTTACACTTAGCTAAATTAGGTGTTGAACTAGAAACGTTACGTGTGGATCAAGCAGATTATATTGGAGTTCCTGTTGAAGGTCCATTCAAACCAGAATATTACAGATACTAGTCCTATTTGTCATTCCGACAAAGGAGCAATCTGATTTATGATTTCATATTTAAAACCCTTGCAGCGATGTAAGGGTTTTTTGTTTTGGGCGTGACCCTGCGTAAAAACTGCGGGTCGGGCTTTTCACTTCAATCTTTACTCCACTGCGTTCCATAAAGGATTTCCATTGCAATCCCTCACGCTTCTGGACGTGTTTCGACATTGGAACACTAAACAGCTATTTTTAATATTAAAAAACCAACTTAAAAAAACGCTCCTATTTATCACACTATGCCCTCTTCCTACAAATAAATAAAAATTTGCTCCATCAAAACCACAAATAGAAAATCCATTTAGCGCCATAAATCAACGTAGAAAAGCCTCAAATTTAACAACAATCGAACCTCTTTCTCAAAGCAACAAAAAGGTTGTAAGAGCAAAGCTGGCAAGAGAAGTATAGAAACTAATAAAAATAATTGCAAGAAAAATGGGAAAATAAGGTCCTTTAAAAGCAATGCAAGAGTCTAAATAAGATAGCCCAGAAAAATAGTAGCAGTATTACTAACTAAACCTATTAGCTAGGTTTTTTTAAAAAAAATTATCTGTTAAAACTAAATATAATCTCAACACCTCTAATAAAACCCTTTAATTAGCATTTTATAGTACGTTTAACCTGCCCCTCCATTTATATTCTTTAATCGATAGAAAAATAGTTGCGCTCTACACCCAAAAAAAATTCCTAAATTATTTCACAACGGTACCTAAAAATTTAAAAGACATTTTGTTAAGATGGAGACGGGTTTTTCTACAAATGGAGATAATGGATGATTTATATGATAACCTATACTAATCATTCCACGCAAAACCATGTGGCAATTATGAAACTTATTCCTAAAATTATACAATAGTATATCCCATTATCATACTTAATTTTATATTTATTGATTTAATTATGATGAATGATAGTAACTGGAGTTCAGGAATGGGTTGGGGAATGTGGGTAATTCCGCCTGTTGTAATTATAATTATTGTTATTATTGTTTTAAAAAGAAACCGTAACAGCAAATAAATTTAGAGCAAGTTTAAGCAATCTTTTCTAACTCTTTAATAAAGAGTTGCTATTTGGACATAAAAAACTAGAAAAAATTAACCGCTTTGCTTTAAAAAATTATTGTTTAAAATCGAGCAACAGCGAAACTGAAGAACAGGCAACAGGGTTTCTGAAGAACTATTATAAACACTACCAAAATGGAAAATACAAAAATGGAAAGTTGCGTTGCAGCTTGTGAAACATGTGTTGAAGCATGCGAAACCTGCGCTACTGAAAACAAGGGAATGGCAGGAATGGAAAATTGCACAGAACTTTGCAATACCTGTAAGGACGCTTGCAATGAGTTAATTACTGCAAGTAAAAATAATGCAGACAATTTAGATGAACTTTGCAAAAAATGTGAAGAAGCGTGTACTGCATGTGCAGCGGAATGTGAAAAACATACAGATATGGAACAGTGTATGAAATGTGCTGACGCTTGTCGCAAGTGTGCATCGGCATGTAAAGCTATGCTTGCGTAGTTGATCAGTAAATTAGCATTATAATAAAGTAAACAATTTCGATTTTAATATAATGTACTAAACCCGTCAGCTTTAAGCGAGACGGGTTTTTTTAATAAATTACAAACATAGTTATTCTCTAAATGAAAGTATCAAAAAATAAGTTATATCTTATACAAAATATATTTGAATTTGGGACTAAGGATCGTGTACTTCCCTGTTTTAGAGATTTTTAATATTTTAAAAATAGAAAGTTTCGTAATTTAAAAATTGACACTAATTTTATAATTCGCGGCAATAAAACGAGAACGCATATTCAATTCTCAATTGAAATAAAGAGAGGAGCGTCTTGTTCATTTCCTCTTTTCTTTAAAAAAACGCTTCATTACATCAGCCGCTTCTGCGGCTAACACACCGCTAACCACTTTGGTTTTAGGATGCAATTGTGTACCCATTTTGACAAAACCACGATTTTCATCTGTGGCACCGTATACAATTCTCGAAATCTGACTCCAATACAAAGCGCCTGCACACATCTGACAAGGTTCCAGTGTGACATAAAGCGTGCAACCAATCAAATATTTCCCACCAAGATAATTCGCAGCAGCAGTAATAGATTGCATCTCCGCATGAGCCGTAACGTCATGGAGTAATTCGGTTAAATTATGACTGCTGGCAATCACTTTATTATCAATGACAATAACGGCGCCTACAGGAATTTCCTCTTTATCAAAAGCCATGACAGCTTCCTGCAACGCTTTTTTCATAAAATATTCGTCAGTGAAAGGATTTATCATGGTATCGACGGCAAATTTTGCAAATTTAAATTCTTTGTGGAACAAGTTTTTTTATCGAATGTAAAAATACAATTCCAAATCGTATATTTGCTTTATGTCAGCTAATTTACTTTCAAACCTAAACAACCCCGCCGATTTACGCCAACTAGAGGAAACGCAACTACCTCAAGTGGCTCAAGAGTTGCGCAACTTCATTATCGATATTGTCGCCGTCAAAGAGGGGCATTTAGGAGCTAGTTTAGGTGTTGTCGAACTTACGATCGCCTTGCATTATGTTTTTGATACCCCAAATGATTTATTGGTTTGGGATGTTGGTCATCAGGCTTACGGACACAAAATAATAACGGGAAGAAGAGATAATTTTCACACCAACAGGCAGTTGGGCGGCATTTCCGGTTTCCCAAAAAGAAGTGAAAGTGTCTATGATACCTTTGGCGTAGGCCACTCCTCTACTTCTATTTCGGCAGCATTGGGAATGGCAATAGCTTCTAATTTAAAAGGAGATTACAACAAACAACATATTGCAATCATTGGCGATGCCTCGATAGCCTCAGGAATGGCTTTTGAAGGCTTAAATCACGCCGGAGTTACTGATGCTAATTTATTAGTCATTCTAAATGATAATGCTATTGGTATTGATCCCAGCGTAGGCGCTTTGAAACAATATTTAACTGCTGTAAAAGCAGGGAAAAATCCGAGACAGAACAACATGATTAAATCATTGAATTTTGATTATTCGGGACCTATTGACGGTCATGATATTTTTGCCGTAATTAAAGAATTGAAACGTTTACAAAAAATAAAAGGACCCAAGTTCCTTCACATCATTACAACGAAGGGTAAAGGATTACAGCAAGCCGAAGAAAATCAGGTAATTTACCATGCTCCTGGCAAATTTGATGCTACAACTGGAGCGCTTCAGCCCAAATCCGAAGAAAACTTACCTCCTAAATATCAGGATGTTTTTGGCTTGACCATTTTAGATTTAGCTAGAAAAAACGAAAAAATTATAGGGATTACACCTGCGATGCCTTCCGGCTCCTCGCTAAAATTTATGATGGATGAATTCCCAAAACGGGCCTTTGATGTTGGAATTGCAGAACAACATGCGGTAACCTTAGCCGCAGGAATGGCAACCCAAGGAATGATCGTTTATTGCAATATTTATTCTACATTTTTGCAAAGAGCATACGACCAGGTGATTCATGATGTGGCTTTACAAAATCTTCCGGTGATTTTTTGTCTGGACAGAGCGGGTTTAGTGGGAGAAGACGGAGCAACACATCACGGTGTTTTTGATATAGCCTACTTGCGTTGTATACCCAATATGATTGTATATGCCCCTAGCGACGAAATTGCGTTACAAAATATTTTATATACCGCCCAATTAGGATTAAATAATCCAATCGCGATTCGGTATCCACGAGGACGTGGAGTAATTACTAATTGGCAAGCTACAAATTTAGGAAAGTATCAAGAAATAGAAATCGGTAGAAGCATTTGCAATAAGAAAGGCTCAAGAATTGCTGTCTTATCAAATGGGAGCATCGGTAACAATGTTACTTTGGCTATAGCCAAAATGCAACATCCAGAAACTATTGCACATTATGATTTTCCCTTTGTAAAGCCACTAGATGAAAAGGTATTACATATCCTATTCAACAACTTTAAAACAATAGTAACTATTGAAGACGGAACTGTAAAAGGGGGTTTTGGAAGTGCGATTCTTGAATTTGCCTCTGAAAATAATTATACCTCAAAAATAACCGTTCTTGGTATTCCAGATGAATTTATAGAACAGGGAACTGTAGCTGAATTACAACAATACTGCAAAATTGACGTTAAAAGTCTTGAAATCCTTTTTTCAAACTATTAAAATAATTATTTTGCCCTCTTAAACAAAATCGGTGATGAATTCAAAATAGCCAGTATATAGTGAGCCTGTTTTCATTGCATATCGGTATTGTAGAAGAAAATTATTGACTAAAAAACACCTATAATCCGTATAACGCCCCCTTAATGAAATTGTTAACCTACACGCTACTATTCCTTACCTGCTCCATCTCTTTTAATTGTTTATCTCAAGAAGTAACAAAAACATTTTTATACGATACGATTAGACCTGCCATTACAGTATTGGGCGCAAAAAAATCGCTAACTGTACCACTCAAAATACAAACTAAAACGCATTACCTTCCCTTAACCTATTGGAGTAAAAAAAACAGTTTAGGATTTGATATTTCTGAAGTCGCCTTTATCAATTGGAGTGCAGGAGGAACTAGTTCGATTTCAGGATTATTTAAAGGTAAATTCCACAGAGTTTATAACCGAAGTAATTACAATTGGTCAAACGAACTAATTTTTAAATATGGGTTGAATAAACAAGACGGAATAGACTTACGAAAAACAGAAGATGCGATTCAGTTTAACTCTACTTTTGGCTATCGAAAAGACACGCTATCTAATTGGTTCCATTCGGCTAAATTTAATTTCAATACGCAATTCACTAATGGTTATGCCTATCCAAATACGGAAAAAGCCATCTCAAAACCTTTTGCTCCGGCATACATTTTTATGGGAATAGGTGCTGAAAACATAGATAAGGAAAAGAGAAGAACATTTTATATCTCGCCATTTACCTTTAAAACCACCCTAGTTTTAGATCAAAGACTTGCTGATCAAGGAGCCTTTGGCGTTCCTAAAGCCATTTATGATTTAGATGGAAATCTACTTACAGAAGGGGAAAAATCAAAAATTGAACTTGGTTTTTTAATTACTAATAAATACAAAAAAGAGATTTTCAAAAATATCATTTTAGAAAATCGGTTGAGTTTATATTCTGATTATGTAAATCGTTTTGGAAACATTGATATTGATTGTGATTTGCAAGTAGAGCTCGTGGTAAATCAATATGTGAAAGCTAATATTGGAGCACATGTAATTTACGACGACGACATCAAATCAAAAAGAGAAATCGCAGGAATACAAGTAACTGAGGGACCAAAAACACAAATAAGACAAGCTATTGGGGTTGGAATAGAATATATATTTTAAATAAAAAAGTCCTGAAAAAACTTTCGGGACTCTTTAAAATAAAATTACTTTATGATGATTTTCTCTGTGTAGCTCAATCCTTCTCCTTTAATGTCCATTATATAAATACCTGGAGTGAGTTGGTTTAAATTAAACATTTTTTCGTTGTTAAAATCTTCTTTAGTGATAGAATAAACTTCTCTTCCTAAAATGTCAACTACTTTCATATCGACCGTACCACTATAGTTGTTAATTCGCACTGTAATATTTCCGTTAGATGGATTTGGAAAAACACTCATGACATTAGGATTATCAACATCAACAACAGCTAACGAACAGTTTGGTCCAGCAGATGGTCTCGTAAAATCTTCAATTTGATCATTACCCACATCCGTACTACCCGCTGATGCATTTGCACCTAAACCTCTAGCTGCAAAAACTTCCCAAATCATACAATAATCTTTTCCTCCTGTTATGGCTTGATCAGCTGCTAAAATTGCACTTCTGGCATCTACAAAGGTTGGACTACAAGGCTGTAATTTAATACCATCTAAAACAATTCGCATCAGTTTGTTATTTCCTCCTGTACCACTATATTTATTATTGTCATACCCATATTTATTGATGTAAGCCCATGTTAAATCCCATAGCATAGTGGCCCAAACAGATCCTACTCCGTGAACAGAAGTTTCCTCAACACCATTAGCGTCGAATGATTGAAAATTATTAGTAAAGGCGTAAGTCATCGGATTATTAGCTCTATCTGTTGAGTACACATAATTTCTAATTCCCAATCCATCCGGAGATTGAGAAGAAACAAACGTACCGATTCCTCTTTTTGCACCACCAAAATCTCCCGGTTTCAACTGCATCATTAATGCAAACCAATCAGACCAACCTTCGCCCATTTGGTCCTTATTATTCAAACAACTAGAATTATTACTTCCACCAGCCAAACGAATCGAGATTCCATGTCCGTACTCATGCGCAATTATACCATTATCAAAATCTCCATCTGCATTAACAAATGGTGTAGATTGTGTTTGTATTTTTACATTTACAGGGGCTGTCGTCATTTGGTTAATTATATCTTCCCCAATAGTGTTATTAACGCTAATTGCGGGTATCGTAATTCCTGCATCGGCACCTGACATCGATATATTTCCCTCCTCATTATTCACTACAATAACAGCAATCGCTCCAGCATTTTGCGCTGATTTTACTTTGACCACAAAATTGCAGCTTCCTCTTCTAAGTATAACAATTTTACCATTTAAAGCCGCTCTATTGGAAGGCGTTACGCATGCTTGTGAGGTGCCACCAGAACTGTCTAAATATAAAACCAAATCAGATTGTAAAAATTGAGGTGCGATAGGCAAATCAATACGTCCTGGACTGAAAGAGTTTTGAGTTGCCACATAATTTCCTGCCAAACTTGATGGTGAATTAATAATTAAAGGCCTAATTTCAGGACCTCTATTCCATAAAAACATTTGCATTCTACCTCTATTACCATCTACAGGAGAAGAAAAATTTGCATTGTTCAAACTAGGAGGTGCCGCTGCCGAACCATCTTGAGCTTCGGCATTTACATAATCTCCCGCCTTTCCACCACGCTCATAATTGTTTTCTTGAAAATTACCACTAGCTTCATCAAAACCATACTGATACCAGACATCATGCATTACATTATTCATGTAAAAAAGATTGGTATTAGCTGCATTAATATATGTGGATGCGGCTATATTTGTTCCTCCATAAGGAAAATCAAACATTAAGTCTACACCTCCATCTGGGCTCGCTCCATCATCAATATTAGCTGCTTTAAAATCATCTTTAGCCCACACATTATTACCTCGGGTTATCGTATAATCCGGACCAACTTGACCGTTAATGTCATGCCAGCCATAAGGAGATGCCTTAGCATCTGAAGGATTCGAAATTAATTGAAAAGGACCATGGCTTGGACTTTCAAAATTAAATGGAATAACACGATAAGCGCCTCCCGGCACAAAAGAAGAAGGCCCAGTATAAATTTGTTTAGGAGTTGCCCCTAAATTTTCTATTTGCGATTTTTTTGTTACCGAAAAGGCTTGCTCTTGATGGAAACTGCACGAAACAACTAAATCGTTTTTTTCTAACATTTTACCATTTAACGCATCGATTCTAACACTCCACAAATGATCATGAACTGGAGTGTGAATTGTAAAATCCCATGCCAAGACCAATTTATTGTCTTTTGCTTGGTGATACACTAAAGTACCAATTACCGGTTCCTCAGTCCCAGTACCATTACTTATCCTAAACTTATGTGACCCTAATTTATCTAAAACGGAAAAAGTAGTATTGGTTGTTATGCCTAAATGAAAATAGGCTTTCACTAGAGCATCCGTTGCAAGTAAAGTTGGATTTGTTGCGTTTACTTTCTGGGAGACATTATCAACTATTCTTTTTTGAACATCAATTACTTTTGTATTTTTTAAAGAAAAGTTAGAAACTGCCCTAAAAATTTCAATTCCTTGGTAACGCTGAATAACATAACAGTTTTGGATTCCAGAAGTTGTAGTTCCGCCTTCACTCTGAATTACCCAGTCGTTAAAATCACGATTTGAAATGATGCTTTTCGCACTCGGCGTAGTTAAATATTGCTGAATAACTTCTCTATTAGATTGCGAAAAAGCATAAAATGGTATTAAAAAAAGTAAAAAAAGTATGTTTTTTTTCATAAAAAATTATTAATTGGTCAATAAATAAATCCAAAAACAAATCTAATTTTTTAAATCTACATTAACAAATTAATAATGAACACACAATTGTTAATTTTTTACAGCCGTTATTGTTTTATAAAATAACAACGCATTACCATCGGTAAGCAAGGAAATAAAGTGGCAGATATGTAGTAATCGACCGTATAAATTTTCTTTTTCTAGGTGATGTTTCTCTGGTAATAGTTTTAAAATTAATGCATCATAATTAGAAGCATTTCCATTGAATTTATTATTGTAAGCGGTAATAAATTTATCCAATAACGTTTGAATAATCTGATAACCCACAATTTCTTTTTCAATTACTTCGCGGCTTTGGTAAATATTATCGACACTAATCTTAATTATATCATCCATCTGTGCCTTGTATTTACTTTTATCCATTATAGCAAAAGGGAATTTTCCATCTAAAATCAGCGTCTCATTTTCAACAAATACTTTGACGGCATCATTTATTAAACTTCCTATTGCTAAAGCGCGCAGATAACTAATTCTATCCTCTTTGGTTTCTAATGTTTTATATTTAGACGTATCAATACTATCCTTTACCAACTTTATCAGATATTCCAATGCAAAATCTTCGGAGACTAATCCAAGATTTATTCCATCTTCAAAATCTATAATTGTGTAGCAAATATCATCGGCTGCTTCAACTAAGTAAGCCAAAGGATGCCTTTCAAATCCAATATCGTTTCCTGATTTATTTGGAATCAAACCCATATCAGCAGCTACTTCCTGAAAAAAAGAGGTGTCAGTTTGAAAGAAGCCGTATTTTTTATCAGCAATATTTTTCGTTGGTTTTTTGGGCAGACTTTCTTTCGGATATTTCATAAAAGCTCCCAAGGTCGCGTAGGAGATTCGGAGTCCCCCTTCAATTCCTGGACGACTAGCCGTAAGCACTGAGAAACCATTGGCATTCCCTTCAAAATCTATTAAATCCTGCCATTCCTTCTCAGAAAGCTGGTCTTTGTATTGTTGTCCTCTCCCAATGGAAAAATATTCTCCTATGGCTTTTTCACCCGAATGACCAAAAGGAGGATTCCCGATATCGTGCGCCAGTGAGGCTGCTGCTACGATAGCCCCAAAATCATTCATGTGATAACCGTGAACTTCTTTGAGATGCGGATATTTTTCGATGATTTTCTTTCCCACTAATCGGCCTAAAGAACGGCCTACAACCGAAACCTCTAAACTATGAGTCAATCTGGTATGCACAAAGTCCGTTTTCGACAAAGGAATAACCTGCGTTTTATCCTGTAAACTTCTAAAAGCCGCTGAGAATATAATGCGATCATAATCGACTTCAAAGCCCAAACGGGTGTCGTCTTGTTCGATACGCAATCGCTTTCCTTTGTCTCCTTGTCGTCTTAGTGATAAAAGTTGTTCCCAGTTCATCTTTGATAGTTGTAATTTCTGAATTTTTAATGAGCGAATATAAAGAAAAAGATGCCAGTTGAAATAAAAAAAGCTGCCAAAAATGACAGCTATTCCAATTGAAATTCGAAAATAATAATGATTACAACTTCATTTTTGATATAAATTCATGCTTATTTACAACATAAGTAACAGATAAAGTATCATGCCATCCTCTTGCGTTGTCTGATAAAAAAGAAAAGGCTTCAATAAGAACCATGCGCACTAGCGTTCGTATGACAATACTTTTTACGTTTGGCTTACTGCCATTATGCTTAACTACCATTGTTTTGGTAAAATATTTACCAAACGTCCTAGAGAAATACAGCTCCATAATTAAATAATAAAAAAATAGTACTACGAGCATAAACAATATGTTTTCAATTAGCGTTAAAGAAATAATCCATTCCGCTAGACTATAATTTTCTGTCAATTCTCCAATAATGTTTACAGCTGCTCCTATGCCAACTGTGAACATATAAACTACCAATAGATCAATAATAAAATTTAAGAAGCGCTGGCCTTTAGAAGCTAATAAATCATCTGTTATAGTAAATTCTTTAGTTTCCATTTTTAGGTTTTTAGTTTAGAAAATAACAGTTTTGGTTTTACTGCTTTCTCAAATATAGTCAATTTTTACTGCTTTACCGTGGTGAATAGCTGCTATTTGTAAAGAGCCAAAAGTGAAAATTTGATTGCTTTTAAAAATAATAGTAGCACTAATGCACTTTGGAGTCACTTCTCGAATGATTACTTTTCCGATAGTCTCGTTTTATGTAACATATCGAAATTAATCTGAGTTTTCCCAAAATCCATACTAGCTATGCTATTTTCAACCAATTAATTTTAAAAAGAGCCTTCATAGTAGTCCCGCTTGCTTTTACATCACGATCAATGTTTTTCTGCTGCATTCATCCAATGACTATCAGCCATAAAAACTAGGTTGAATTCGATGCAAAATGCAAATTAAAAATCCTTAACAACACTTGCTTGTTTAGAATTCACCACTAAATCATTGGTACAAGTAGCATAAAATAATCGAAAGATATTCGCACTCCATTTATTTGTATAATCAATTACTCTCATAATCATGTCCTTTGCTACTACAAATATATCCTTTACGGAGCCTTTTATATTTACACTATTTTAAGATTGATTTATGAAATTCTCACACGGGTAGTAGTTTTAAAGTACTTTTTTAGATAAAAAAGTTATTTTGAGTTTTGTATTGACCTGCGGGTTATGCTTATTTGTGGGCACAAGCGGGACACTTGCGCGAGCGGAGAATTAATATTTCAATAGATAATAATACTACTTATAAACGTAATTCCCTAGCCCTGATAGCAGTGGAAATCCTTTTACTTTTTTTCTTAAAAAATTAAAAGATTGCAACGGATAGCAGGAAACAGCTCCTTAAAAAAAAGCCATTCTCCTCATAAAAAAGGAAAACGGCTGTTTTTTAATAGTATAAAATCGCTTCGTTCTGGATTGGTATCAATTTAAGACCCACACATTTCGCATTCGTCTGGATCGGCATTTTTAGACAATTCAATCATGGCCTTGTATTCATCAGAAGTCATTTCTACTGCTTCTGCTACTGCAGGAACAGCGATTGATTGCTCTTTAATTTCAATTGGTTCTGCTTTTTTATCGTTATTCAATGTAAATTTAATGGCATCCACCGCAGCTTTTGTTCTTAAATAATACATTCCTGTTTTCAATCCAGATTGCCAAGCGTAGAAATGCATTGATGTCAATTTAGAATAATTGGCATTCTGCATGAATAAGTTCAATGATTGTGATTGATCTACAAAATAACCCCTTTGACGTGACATATCGATAATGTCTTTCATAGACATTTCCCAAACGGTTTTATACAATTCTTTCAAGTCTTGCGGAATGTTTAAGTCCTGAACAGAACCGTTATTTCGCATCAATTCTTGTTTCAAAGTTTCGTTCCACAAACCACGTTCTACTAAATCGTGCAATAAATGCTTGTTTACGACAATAAATTCTCCCGAAAGTACTCTTCTTGTATAGATGTTAGAAGTATAGGGTTCGAATGCTTCGTTGTTACCCAAAATTTGAGATGTTGAAGCAGTTGGCATTGGAGCTACTAACAATGAGTTACGAACGCCATGTTCCATTACTTCTTTTCTCAACGAAGCCCAATCCCAACGACCTGACAATTCCTCATCTTTCATTCCCCACATATTGTATTGGAATTCCCCTTGAGACATTGGCGATCCTTGAAAACTAGAGTACGGACCTTCTTCTTTAGCCATTTCCATAGAAGCGGTTACCGCAGCAAAATAAAGCGTTTCGAAAATTTCCTGGTTCAGTTTTTTAGCTTCATCACTAGTAAATGGCAAACGCAACATAATAAAGGCATCTGCTAATCCTTGCACTCCTAGACCTATTGGTCTGTGTCGTTTGTTAGAATTTTCCCCTTCTTTTACCGGATAATAATTTCTATCAATAACTTTATTTAAGTTTCTGGTCACACGTTTTGTAACGGTGTACAACAATTCGTGGTTGAATTTCTTGTCTTCTACAAACATGGGTAAGGAAAGGGAAGCCAAGTTACAAACTGCAATTTCGTCCTTAGACGTAAACTCCATAATCTCCGTACACAAATTCGATGAACGAATGGTTCCCAGATTTTTCTGATTTGATTTTCTGTTTGCTGCATCTTTGTACAACATGTAAGGTGTTCCAGTTTCAATTTGCGATTCTAGAATTTTTTCCCACAATTCATGCGCTTTAATGGTTTTTCTACCTTTACCGCGTTTCTCGTAATCAACGTACATTGCTTCAAATTCTTCACCATAAACGTCATACAATCCAGGACATTCATTTGGACACATCAAAGTCCAATAACTGTCTTCCTGTACCCGTTTCATAAATAAATCCGATGTCCACATCGCAAAGAATAAATCTCTAGCACGCATCTCTTCTTTTCCGGTATTCTTTTTTAAATCCAGAAATTCAAAAATATCCGCATGCCAAGTTTCGATGTAAATCGCAAAACTTCCTTTACGTTTTCCTCCTCCTTGATCTACGTATCTTGCCGTATCATTAAAAACACGCAACATAGGAACAATTCCGTTCGACGTTCCGTTGGTACCACGAATGTAAGATCCTGTGGCACGTACATTGTGAATAGACAAACCAATTCCACCTGCTGATTGCGAAATTTTGGCCGTTTGTTTCAACGTGTCATAAATCCCATCAATACTATCGTCCTGCATCGCCAAAAGGAAACAAGAAGACATTTGCGGTTTTGGCGTACCTGCGTTAAACAATGTTGGAGTAGCGTGTGTAAAGAATTTTTTCGACATCAAGTCGTACGTTTCAATCACTGACTTCAGATCGTCTAAGTGAATTCCAACTGAAACACGCATCAACATGTGTTGCGGACGCTCTACAATTTTACCGTTTATTTTTAGCAAATAAGAACGCTCTAGTGTTTTAAAACCAAAATAATCGTAGTTGAAATCTCTATTGTATATTACATGCGAATCTAAAAACTCCGCATTTTCCATGATCACTTTATGCACTTCTTCTGAAAGCAATGGAGCGTATTGCCCGTTTCTCGGATTTACATAGTTGAACATATCATTCATCGTTTCTGAGAATGATTTTTTAGTATTGGAATGCAAATTCGAAATCGCAATTCTCGCTGCCAATTGTGCATAATCAGGATGCGCAATCGTCATGGATGCTGCTGTTTCGGCTGCTAAATTATCTAATTCTGACGTAGAAACTCCATCATAAAGTCCTTCAATTACTCGCATTGCTACTTTCACAGCATCTACTAAATCATTTAAACCATAGCATAGTTTTTTAATTCTATCCGTGATTTTGTCAAACATTACAGGCTCTTTGTGACCGTCTCTTTTTACTACGTACATACTTTTTTTGTTTTTAAAAACAGAAAATCCCTTCGCTGTTTTTCGTTATTTGTTATTTGTTATTCATTACGAGGAACAAAGCAATCTCATTTATTGCATTGTTTACTCATTTTTTAGTGTTGATTTGAGGAAAAAGTTCAATTTCTTTTTTAGGAGCTAGTCCCGCTGTCATTCCAATCTTTTTATTTTATAGTCCTGCTACGCTGGGACTAAAAAATAAAAAGGATTTTCCCTTCCATCGGGGCTAAAAAAAATTTACTACAGATAAACTAATTAAAAATCAGCGTCAAAAGTTATTTTTTGAGCCTCGATATCTGTATTCATCACCCCCGCTTTTTGATATTCAGCTACTTTCTTTTCAAAGAAGTTTGTTTTCCCTTGAAGCGAAATCATATCCATAAAATCAAAAGGGTTTGTAGTATTGTATTCTCTGTCGCAACCCAATTCCACTAATAATCTATCCGCTACAAACTCTAAATACTGTGTCATTAATACCGCGTTCATCCCAATCAAACTCACTGGAAGTGATTCTGTAATAAATTCTCTTTCGATATTCAAAGCATCTACAATAATACTTCTAATCCTTTCTTTCGGTACTTTATTCACCAAGTGATGGTTGTGTAAATGCACGGCAAAATCACAGTGAACGCCTTCATCACGCGAAATCAATTCGTTCGAAAATGTCAATCCTGGCATTAATCCCCGTTTTTTCAACCAATAAATAGAACAAAATGCCCCTGAAAAGAAAATTCCTTCTACCGCAGCAAATGCAATCAATCTTTCGGCAAACGAATCCGATTCAATCCATTTCAAAGCCCAATCCGCTTTTTTCTTAATCGCCGGAAAAACTTCTAAGGCATTGAACAATTCATCTTTCTCTGCTTCATCTTTTACATAAGTGTCAATTAATAGAGAATACGTTTCGCTATGAATGTTTTCCATCATGATTTGAAAACCATAAAAGAATTTTGCTTCGGCATACTGTACTTCGTTTACGAAATTCTCCGCTAAATTTTCATTTACGATTCCATCAGATGCAGCAAAAAACGCAAGAATGTGCTTCACAAAATAACGCTCTTCATCAGAAAGCTTGTTATTCCAATCATTTAAATCCTGAGACAAATCTATTTCTTCAGCAGTCCAAAAACTGGCTTCCATCTTCTTATACCATTCCCATATATCATGATGTTTAATTGGAAAAATTACGAAACGGTTTTTATTTTCTTGTAAAATTGGTTCAACTTGCGTCATAATATGATAGTTTATTTTTTGAAATTTTAACGAAATTTTAATCATTTCGTGAGTTACAAAGATTGTGAAATATTGCCGAAATTAAAAGCCAAACTTATTCACAATCCTGTTTAGTTTTTAACAAATAGAAAAAGCAGGATAGTTTTCATACAAATTTTAAAACACTCAAAATGAGCGATTTAAAAAATTAAAACACCTATGAAGTACCGTAAAATATAGGATTTTTAAAATGCAATACTAAAGAAAAAGAGTTTTTTTGAAAATTATTTTTTCATGTCTGCAGCTACCTTTTCAAGCTCAGCATACCAGTCTTCACCAAACCTTCTAACTAAGGCTTCTTTGACAAATTTATATACTGGTACTTCGAGTTCTTGACCTAAAGAACACGCTGGATCACAAATATCCCATTTGTCATAGTTAACGGCAGCAAACTCGGTAAAATCTTTTACACGAATGGGATACAAATGACAAGAAACTGGTTTTTTCCAATCAATAATACCTTGATTGTACGCTTGCTCAATACCACACAATGCGGTTTTACCATCAAAAATCACATAGGCGCAATCTTTGTTGTCAATTAAAGGCGTCTCAAGCTCTCCGTCGGTGCCTTTTACCCAAGTGCCCTGCGCTTCAATAGCAGCAATTCCTTGCTTTCGTAAAAACGGTTTGATCATTGGATATATGGATTCGAGGATTTGAGTTTCCTCCAGACTTAAAGGCGCTCCGGCGTCGCCGTCTACACAGCAAGCACCTTTACAAGCGGTTAAATTGCAAACAAAATCTTTTTCGAGTAAGTCTTCTGAGACGATGGTTTTTCCTAGTTGAAACATTTGACAAAGGTATTCAAAGAAATCCAAACAAGCACTTCAGCAAATCATAAATTCGCAAACAAAACCAGACAAATTACAGACCAAATTACAGAAATGTATAATCCGATTTAACAAATGAACTGGCTTTTTTATCTAAACTAATGCAGGTCATCGTTCTAATTTGACCTTGATTTTTTAAATCTTTCATGCTCGTAGTCATCATTAAAGGTTTATCTCCTGGTTTAAAATAACTTTTCAAAACAGCTGGATTTTTTTGCTTTTGCTGGGCGCTAAACAAATCCGAAAAACTCACTTCGGCTTCATTGGTATAGTAAAAAACCATGGTGAAATCTTTACTCGTAGCTTGAATTCCCTTACAATTATAACCTCTGATTATTTTATTGGGAAGTGTTTTATATGAAAATGCTTCGTTTTCCTTTTCATTCTCTTTCTCTATCTTGCCAGAATAATCAGGTATTTTGCTTGCTATAGCAACCTTTTTACTTTCTTGCTTAAAAGTGGTAATGATCAACTTGTTTTTATTATCAATAAGCACAAACATTTCTTGAGAATCTCTCATTTTAAAACCAAAATATTCCGCATTAGGTTCCAAAAAATAATCTACAATCATCGCTTTTTCACTTCCACTTTGAATTTCTAAGGAATACTGCCAACTGAACGCATAGGAATTTGGAACTAATGCGGCTTCCACTTTATTTTTACCATAAGCCATCACCATGGCGTCAGCATTCAAAATGGTGTCTAAGGATTTTTCCGCTTCTTCTTGTACTTTATCCGCTGCTTTCTGTGCAAGTTTGTCTTCTACTTTTCTTTGCAATTTTTTTAAAATTTGGGCTTCTACTCCATCGCAAAAAAGCACTAAAAATACGATACTACAAACCCCAACTATCTTTTTCATAATACTACCTTTTTAAAATAAACACAAATTTAAAAATTGATTTTCAGATAGTTACGTTTTTTATTAAAAAATAGGACATGAAAAAGGAGGCTTTTTTTACAGCAAAAATACCCCTTCCATAAATTAAAATTTTACCTAGCCTCTAACCAAACAAAATTCAATACTTTTGCATTTAAGAGAAATAGAAATTATGGAATTAGATATTAGAGAAATAATCACAGTAGGAATGGTGCTTTTTGCAGTAATTGACATCGTGGGATCGATCCCAATTATTGTTGATTTAAGGGCAAAACACGGTCATATTGAATCTGAAAAAGCCGCTATTGTTGCTGCGGTCATCATGATTGTTTTTCTTTTTGCCGGAGAGGAGCTTTTAAAATTAATTGGAATTGATGTGAACTCTTTTGCAGTGGCAGGTTCTTTTGTGTTGTTTTTTCTGGCGTTAGAAATGATTTTAGGAATACGGATTTATCGTGATGAAGAAGCAAGCTCAGCCTCCATTGTGCCTTTGGCATTTCCACTGATTGCAGGAGCTGGAACCATGACTACTTTACTTTCCTTGCGTTCTCAATTTTACACAATTAATATTGTGATTGCCATAATCTTGAATATTATTTTGGTTTACATTGTTTTAAAATCATCCTCAAAAATCGAAAAAATGCTAGGAGAGAATGGACTTGGAGTCATAAGAAAGACTTTTGGTGTAGTACTTCTGGCTATTGCTGTTAAATTATTCGCTGCGAATGTTAAAGGTTTGTTTGTCTAAAATATATTTTCCTAAATTTACCCCATAATGTTACACTTTAAAAACAATTAGATTTTAGGGAGTTTTATTTCAGTGTAAAAACCCAACAATCTGTTTCTTTAAAAACAAAAACGATACCGTATTATGAAAATTTTCACTAACATCTTGGTGTTTTTAGCAGTTGCTCTAATCCTATTTAATGTTACTTTGTTGGATTTTAGAAATCCATTTCAAGGAGAGAGTGCTGTTGCTTTTATTGGAATCGCAGCTTCTTTTTGCGCTGTAATGATTTTGTTGATCTTTAGAATATCCAAAAGAATCGAAGAAAAAACCAATGAAAAGTAATCATTGTGTTTGATGTTTTAATTATTGGAGGCGGGGTTTCAGGCATGTCATGCGCCCTGGTTTTGGGTTCCGCAAAAAACAAACCTTTTGTAGCTACTAAAAAAATTGGTGTTTTTACCCATCAAAAAACAGCTTCTCTTCAAGAAGCTTTATTCAATAACGCATACGGAATTCCTGCTGGAACACTAGGATCTGATTTGCTGAAAACAAGCACTAAACAGCTGTCTGAATCCTATCCACACGTGATACAAATTCCTAATGAAAAAGTCCTTGCAATTGAAGGTGAATTTCCGGAATTTAGCATTACCACAAATAAAACCACTTATAAAACTAGAACGATCGTAATTGGAGTTGGTGCCGCAAATACTTTTTCTATACAAGGTTTGTTGCAGTATGTTGAACCTCACGGAAAATCTCTTCCAGAAAAACAAAGGATACAGTTGAAAAATAAAGATCACAAAGTCGCTGAAGGGATTTATGTAACTGGAACTTTAGCAGGCTGGAGAAGCCAATTGTCTATCGCAGCAGGCAGTGGAGCAGCGGTTGCAACAGACATTCTTACGTTGTGGAACAACGGTGTGCAAACGCATGTTCACGATAGTATTCGATAGAAAAATTAATCGTTCAGTTCTAAACTATTTATTATCTCAACAATAGTATCTTGATCCAGTTCAACTTTCTTTAAAATAGCTTTAATTCCTTCAACATCTTTCTTTTTTACACAAGTGTCAAAATCATTAGAAAGTCCTCCGACGTACAAGCGTTCATTTACAGTCATTCCAAAATAGATCCTTTTCATCAGTAGAACTATTCTATTTTATTTCTGCTTTAAAATTCTTTTTACCATGGCGTCTTCTGTCAAAACAATTTCATAATAATAGCTTTCACCATATAATTGTCGGGCAAACTCAGCCGTTAAATAGCGTTTAACCAACGATTTGCTTTTTCCAAAATTCAAATCTAATCCATTGCCAAAAATAAACTTCTGAAACGCGTTGAAATATACATCAGTACCCTTCATTTGAGTTTGAAACTGATCAAAAGATAAGCCTTTAAAAGCACCTCTATTTTTATCCAATTGCTCGAATACAAAATTACCCACGATTCCAGATTGCAGTAAATAGGCCGTACTTTCATTTCCATGTTCTACTTCAAGAGGAACAAAAACATCGGGTACAATACCGCCTCCGCCATATACTAATTTACCTTTTTTTGTCCTAAATTTTATTGTATCTGAGACTTTTATACTGTCTTTTTCAAATAATTCTCCATTTTCAAAACGCGCTTCTGATTCTTTAAAATAAGCTTCATTTCCCTTAGAATATGGTTTTTGAATCGAGCGACCTGTGGGTGTGTAATATCTTGCAATGGTCAAGCGGACTGCGGAACCATCCGCAAAATTCATTTCTCGCTGCACCAATCCTTTTCCAAATGAACGGCGTCCTACAATAGTTCCCCTGTCATTATCCTGAATCGCACCCGCTAGAATTTCACTAGCTGATGCACTATTTTCGTTGATTAAAATAAAGACATTCCCTTTCTCAAAATTCCCTTTCGCAGTTGCGAATGTTTTGTCAATAGTCCCATTTTTGCTTTTGGTAAAAACAATGAGTTGTTGGTTTGGTAATAGTTCATCAGCGATTGCTATAGCTTCTTCCATATAGCCTCCACCATTATCCCTAACATCAATAACTAATGTTTTCGCCCCCTGTGCTTTGAGTTTTCCTAAACCTATCATAAACTCGCTGTAGGTGGTTTCGGCAAATCTATTGATCTTTATATATCCTGTAGTTTTATTTAAAAGTAAAGCAACATCGACACTCTTTATAGGAATAACATCTCTTTTAATTCTTACTTTCAATTTTTTACGCTCTGATTTTCTGTAAATAGTAAGCTCAATATCAGAACCTACTGATCCTTTCAATTTAGCATACAAGCTATCAGTAGGCAATTTTCGACCAAATAATTTAGTTTTATCCGCATACAAAATTCGATCTCCGGATTGTATTCCTGCTTTTGCCGAAGGTCCGTCAGCTACTGGTTTTATTACTGCAACAGAATCTTTATACATGTAAAAATTCACGCCAATACCCACAAAATTACCTTTCATACTCTCTGCCACTTCCAGCTGTTCACTAGGTGGTATGTAAACGGAATGCGGATCAAGTTTTGCCAGAATATTATCGACCGTTAGATTTACAATAGAATCTGTATTGACATCATCAACATATTCGTTATCAATGAAATCAATGAGTTTATTGAGCTTGCTTTTCGAATTGTTTTTGACTAGGTAATCCGCTGTACTAGGAAAATTCAATACTCCACCTAATACAATGCCCAAGGCAAATGTGGAGAAAACAAGAATGGGTAAATATGTAGCTTTAAATTTCATTTGAAGATCCAATTAATTTTTAATGAAAGACAGCCATGTCTCTCTTTATAGAACTTACTTTCTCTTTATTCTTCTAATACTGGAATGTGCTCTACCTCAACTCCCGCTTTTATCAAGAACTGAATTCCGGAATCATCCCGATATCCGTTATGATACACTACTCTTCTTATTCCGGATTGGTGAATCAATTTACTACATTCCTTGCAAGGTGAAAGCGTAATATATAAGGTAGCTCCTTCACAGGATTGTGTAGAACGGGCTACTTTTAATATTGCATTTGCCTCGGCGTGTAAAACATCCCAACGGGTTAATCCTTCTTGATCCTCACAACAATTTTCAAAACCAGTAGGGGTTCCGTTATAACCATCAGAAATAATCATACGATCACGCACAATAATTGCGCCAACTTGTTTGCGTTTACAATAAGATAGAAGACTCCATTCCTTAGCTATTCTGAGGTAGGCTTTATCGTATTTATTTAATTTTTTTTCGTTCATTTCTATCTCTTCCAGATTTCACTTTCCACAATCATTGGTATCACTATTCCTATTATAAACGCTGACATGACGAGAGTCCAATCGCGTTTCGAAAATCGAAAAACGGTTTGAACGATATACGACAGTATTAAAACGACAAAAACGACTACAATCTGAGCCGCCTCAATCCCTAAAGCAAATTCGCCTAAAGGCAACACTTTAGAGGTCGCGCTCCCTCCTAGAATTGATTTGAAGTAATTTGAAAACCCCAAACCATGAATTATCCCAAAGAAAAGCGTGATAAAAAACACTAGATTGATACTTTCTTTTTTATTGGTTTTTCCTGCCGTAAAAAGATTAAATAGCGCTGTTATTAAAATTGTTATTGGAATTAACAACTCGACAACGTTTACTTTTATAGCAATTATGCCAAAAACGGAGAGCAGCAACGCCATTGTATGACCAACAGTAAAAAGGGTTACCAAAAGAACCACGCGTTTCCAATCCTTGAAAGAGAATGGAACTGCAAGCGCTATTAAAAATAAAACATGATCATAAGCATGAATATCTAAAACGTGTTTTAATCCTATTTGAAAGTAAATCCAAAATTCTGACATCGGTAAAATATTAGGTTGATAAAGGGGTTGTAAACTTACGATTAATTTTGAAAAAGTATCCTTTGAATATTTAAATAAATAGAATTCTGAAGAGAACTTAGCAAAAGAAAAAAATTAAAAAAATTAAAATCAATAATTTAAAAATAGATTTATCTTTGTAGGATATAAAACCAATAATTATGTCATTTTCAGATTTATTTGATAGCGAATTTAAGCAAAGAAATAGAGGCCATTTTTCATCAATTGTCCGTGTAGCACTTACTGACGAGAAGTTTTCTCCAGAGGAAAAAGCATTTTTAGACAAACTGGCAGTTCGATTAGAAATTTCTCCAGCAGAATATGAGGAAATCCTTGAAAATCCTTTAAAATATCCAATCAACCCTCCCTATTTGTACGAGCAAAGAATAGAGCGTTTGTATGATTTAGCACGAATTGTTCATGTTGATCATCATTTAGGTGACAAACAGGAGTTACTCCTTAGAAAAATTGGTGTAGGTATAGGATTTAATGCTGACAACATACAGTACATTGTAGATAAAGCTCTTAAATTAGTAGATAAAGAAGTAGATTTAGATACTTTTATTTTTGAAATGCAAAGCATGAATAAATAGTAAAAGTGATAAAAAAAAGCTTCCGCCATGGCGGAAGCTTTTTGCTTTTTAGTATTTGCTTAGTTTTGCTTTATGCATAAATTCTTCCGCTTTTTCTACCATATTATAGCTTCCACAGAAAAAAGGTACCCGTTGATGCAGTTCTGTTGGTTCAATTTCCATTATTCTATCAAATCCATCTGATGCTTTCCCACCTGCTTGCTCCACGATAAAGGCTAACGGATTACATTCATACAAAAGTCTTAATTTCCCCTTTGGTGCTTTAGAACTTGTTGGATATAAATAAATCCCTCCTTTGATCATATTTCGATGAAAATCAGAAACTAAACTACCAATGTATCGAGAAGTATAAGGTCTGTCCCCTTCTTCAAGTTGACAATATTTGATATAATCTTTAACTCCTTGTGGAAAATGAACATAATTCCCCTCGTTGATTGAATAAATATGTCCGTCTGTTGGGAAATGCATTTTTGGATGCGACAAATAAAAGGTTCCAATAGCTGGATTCAGCGTAAATCCATTGACTCCATGTCCTGTGGTGTAAACTAACATCGTTGAAGTCCCGTAAATCACATATCCTGCAGCTACTTGATTGATTCCCGGTTGTAAAAAATCTTCCATTGTCACCGGAGTACCTATTGGAGTGATTCTCCTATACACTGAAAATATTGTTCCGACAGAAACATTTACATCAATGTTAGATGACCCATCAAGTGGATCCATTAACACGACGTATTTGTTATTATGACTGTTATCACTTCCTTCTACAGTGATAAAATCATCATTTTCTTCAGAAGCAATGCCACATACTATTTCCCGGTTGATTAACGTTTGGATAAAAACTTCGTTAGCGTAAACATCGAGTTTTTGCTGATCTTCGCCTTGAATATTTTGTTCCCCAGCTGCTCCAACAATATCTACCAGACCCGCTTTATTTACTTTGTAGTTCACCACTTTGGCAGCCAAACGGATGGAGTTAATGATTCGGGATAATTCGCCTGACGAATACTGAAAGGCATTTTGATTTTCAATTATAAATTCTCCTAGTGTTTTGTTGCGTTCTTCCATTACGAAATCGATGTAGTTAATTTGAAGTCACAAATATCGTTTTTTTTGTGAAAATGATTTGAATAATATGAACTTAGTTTATCACTATTGTATATTTGCTGAATAAAACATAAATTTAATATGTATCAGTGTAGTTTTATTGCATTTTCGAATCAATAAAATAAAATATTATGAAATCAACCTTTATAAAGTTGACCACGAACCATGCTGAAAACTGCGAATTTCTTAACATTACAAATACATACCACACATGAATATTAGAAAAGGTACTCCCAATGATATGGCGGCGGTTTTGGGTCTGATCCAAGAATTAGCTGTATTTGAAAAAGAACCAGATGCCGTTCTTGTAACTGTGGACGATTTAATTCGCGATGGTTTTGGCCCAGTTCCACTCTTTCATGTTTTTGTAGCAGAAATCGAAAATGACTCGAGCGCTAATCCAGAAGCAAAGCAAATAGTAGGTATTGCATTGTATTACTACCGCTTTTCAACTTGGAAAGGAAAAACAATACACTTAGAAGATTTAGTAGTTAAAGAAACAATGCGCGGCACCGGATTAGGCTATGCTCTATATTCTGAAATCATAAAACAAGGCAAGAAGGATCAGGTGCGGCGAGTAGAATGGAACGTGTTAGACTGGAATACTCCTGCAATTGAATTTTATGAGAAATCTGGAGCTAAGGTTCTTCGGGATTGGTACGTGGTACAAATGGATGAAGCAGGAATCAACAATTTTGTTGAAAATAAAATAAGAAAATAAATTTCTAAGCCTACTTGAAAGTTAGGTTAGAGAGTTCAAAATAATGGAATTTTTATTAGTATGAGAGTATTCAAATTTGGTGGCGCTTCCGTAAAAGATGCCGAAGGAATTAAAAACGTATATGACGTTCTTCAAAAAGTAGGTTATGAAGAAGTCCTACTCGTGGTTTCTGCTATGGGAAAAACGACGAATGCATTGGAACTGGTAATTAAAAATTATTTCGATAAATCGGCTGAGTTAAATTCATCGGTTCAGGAAGTAAAAAAATACCACAATCAAATTTTGTTGGATTTATTTGAAGACGATAAAAATCAAGTTTTTACAGCAGTAAACACCCAATTTGCTGATTTGGAATATTTCTTGGCCCATAATAAATCTCCAAATTATAATTTTGTTTACGACCAAATTGTTAGTTATGGCGAGTTAATTTCGACGACTATCCTAAGCCACTTTATGAATTTCATGGGCATTAAAACGCAATGGCTGGATGTTCGTAATTTTATAAAAACGGATGCCAATTACAGAGATGCCGAAGTAGATTGGGAATTAACACAAAAGAATATTGCCAAAAACGTAAAACGTAAAATACTGAATATTACACAAGGTTTCTTGGGTTCAGACGAGAATAATTTTACAACTACTTTAGGTCGGGAAGGATCTGATTATACTGCGGCAATTTTTGCCTATTGCTTGAATGCGGAAAGCGTAACCATCTGGAAAGATGTTCCTGGAGTAATGAATGCCGATCCAAGATATTTTGAAAATACAAGTCTATTAAATCAAATTTCGTACCGCGAAGCCATTGAATTAGCGTTCTATGGCGCAACTGTTATTCACCCAAAAACGTTACAGCCGCTACAAAAAAAGGAAATTCCTTTGTTTGTAAAGTCCTTTATAAATCCTTTATTAAAAGGAACTAGTGTATCTAAAGGCGTTGATTTAGAACCTTATTTACCTTGTTTTATTGTCAAAAGGAACCAACTTTTGATTTCGCTATCTTCTATAGATTTCTCCTTTATCATGGAAGAAAACATCAGCGAAATTTTTGCTTTGTTTCACCAATTTAAATTAAAGGTAAACTTAATCCAGAATTCAGCTATTAGTTTCTCTGTCTGTGTTGAGGATAAATTCGACAATTTCAAAACACTAAATGCCATTTTATCTAAAAAATTCAAAGTAGAATACAATGAAAATGTGACGTTATACACGATTAGGCATTTCAATGATTCAGCATCACAAACAGTAGAGAAAGACAAAGTGGTTTTGCTGAAGCAAGTCAGTCGGGAAACCATGCAAGTCGTGACCAAAGAGGTTTAAACATGCGGTACCACTTTTAATAACGGGCATCAAAATAAAATTTTGATGTCCGTTATTTTTTTAAGTCCAAAAAAAGACCCGAAAAAGGGATTTTATGACTTCATTAAAATCCAAATTTTCAGAGAAATACATATTCTGATTATCAAATTATAAATACTACTTTTGATACTTTCGAGTTATAGTATTTATGTTGAAAAAATTACTTTTTTGGATTCTAATCAGTTGTTTTTCTGGGCTTCACGCACAGCAAGCCAATTCGTTGTACAAAACCAAAAAAATCTTTCCTAAACGCGACACCATTCACATTGAAAATGAAAGTATTAATTCTAGTTTTTTCAAATTGCTTGACGCCAATGGCAAACGCATTGACAGTACTTTATTTATAGTAAATTTTGCTAAAGGAACTTTACTTTTAAAAGAAAACAGCATTTTCAACTCGGATTCCCTCACCTTACAGTATTTAAAATTTCCGGAGTTATTGACTAAAGAATACCGAATATACGAACCCAGCAAAGTGGTGAGTAATGAAGCTGGATTAGGCGATTTATATGTTATAGACAACAAAAACACGAAAAAGAATATTCCTTTTGACGGATTGAATACTTCGGGGAGTATTACACGAGGTGTGACTGTAGGAAACAATCAAAATGCTGTTTTGAACTCTAATCTGGATTTGCAAATCACAGGAAAAATTTCAGAAAAAGTGAGTTTGAGAGCCTCAATCCAAGACAGCAATATTCCGCTGCAAGACGGAGGCTACTCTCAAAAATTAGATCAGTTTGACAATATTTTTATGGAATTATTCAGCGACGAATGGAACATACGTGCTGGTGATATTTTTCTAGAAAATAATAAAACGCAATTCCTAAATTTCAATAAAAAAGTCCAAGGCTTAGCCACAAACTTCAACTTTGGAACCGCAGCAAATAAAACGAATGTGTTTGCATCAGCAGCATTAGTACGCGGACAATATGCCAAAAGTAATATTGTAGGACAGGAAGGCAATCAAGGTCCGTACAAATTAAAAGGACAAAATGGCGAATTGTACGTTTTAGTCGTTTCCGGTTCAGAGCGGGTTTTTGTCAACGGAATTTTATTAAAAAGAGGTGAAAACAATGACTACACCATAGATTACAATGCCGGCGAAATAGTATTTACACCGCTTTTTACGATCACGTCAGAAATGCGAATTGCTATCGAATACCAATATTCCGACAGGAATTACACGCGTTTTGTAACCTATGCCGGTGCTACCCATGAAAACAAAAAATGGAGTTTTGGTGGCTATTTGTATTCAGAAAACGATTTAAAAAACCAACCATTACAACAAAACCTTTCTCCTGAACAAGCCCAAATATTAGTCAATGCCGGAGATAATTCTACTTTAATGACTGCGCCTTCTGCGTATTCCGACACGTACTCTGAAAATAAAGTGCTCTATCAAAAAACAATAAGCAATGCTACTGAAATTTTCGAATATTCAAATGACCCACAACAGGAATTATTTAATGTGCGTTTTACTCTTGTAGGCTCAAATAATGGAAATTACGTCCTGTCTAATGCAGCTACAATAACCCGAGTTTATGAATTCATTGCTCCTATAAACGGGATTCCTCAAGGAAATTACGAACCAATAATCCAACTGATTACACCCACGAAAGTACAAGTAGCAACGTTTTTAGGAAAATATAAACCTACTGAAAAAACAGCTGTTGACTTTGAAATTGGGATTAGCAACAATGATAAAAATTTATTTTCGGGTATTGACGATGCAAATAATAAAGGCTTAGCCGGAAAAATAAATGCCAAGCAACGCATTTTTTCTAAGAGATGGCAAATGGATGCTTTCGCTAATTATCAATTTATCCAGAGCGAATTTAGGTCCGTGGAACGAATTTACAACATAGAATTTGATCGGGATTGGAACTTAGGAACAACTGCCATTGGAAATCAAAGTTTACTCGTTACCGGATTGCAATTGGATTTAAATCCAAAACCAAAATCTACGGACAAAGGACTGCTTGTCTATCAGTTTGAAAAACTAGATTTTTCTGAAAATTTTTCGAGTAGTAGGCACGTTTTAAATGGATTATTTCAAGTGAAAAATTGGACCTTTCAAAATCAAGGAAGCTATCTTAAAAGTGACGCTAGCCTTTTAGCATCCCAATTTTTAAGAAACCAGTCTCAACTGCGATTTCATTTTGATAAAAACTGGGTTGGATCCACTTTGCGATTAGAGAATAATCAAGAAAAAGATAAAACAACAAATCAATTTTCGGCCTTGAGCCAAAAATTCACAGAGTATGGTCTGTACGCTGGACGTGGCGATAGTACCAAGGTTTTTTTGGAATTGGGCTATCTTAGAAGGACCAATGACAGCTTACAGAATGGCTTAATTCAGCGTGTAAATTCCTCACATACGCTATTGCTAAAATCCAAATTGATTCAAACTAATAAAAGTGATTTATCCATTTATGCCAATTATAGAGTTTTGGCTTTTGTAGATGCAACACGAAAAAAAGAACCTACACTAAACTCCAGAATAGTGTACACGGATCGTTTTTTCAATCAATTAATACAAAGCACAACGGTTTATGAAACGAATTCAGGAAGCATTCCGCAACAAGAATTTACGTATCTGGAAGTTTCCGCGGGACAAGGCGTTTATACTTGGAATGATTATAACGGCAATAGGATTCAGGAGTTACAGGAGTTTGAAATTGCGCCGTTTATCGATCAGGCAAAATTCATTCGCGTATTTTTACCCAATAGGATTTATATAAAAACACATCAAAATAAGTTCTCACAATCCCTAACCTTAAATCCAAATCAATGGCAAAACGAAAAAGGATTGAAAAAGTTACTCTCCTATCTTTATAATCAGACAGCCTTTATAATCGACAGAAAAAATAGAAATGAAGGTGCTAATTTTGAATTAAATCCCTTTAGTGGATCTGAGGAGAACGTGTTGGGATTAAACTCGAGTTTACGAAACAGTTTGTTTTACAACCGAGGGAAGCAAAAACACTCGACAACTTATTCCTACTTCGCAAACAAAACTAAAAACTTATTATCCATCGGTTCGCAAGAAGCCGCAAACAATTCGCATCAATTGCAGTACAATCATTTGTATCAAAAAAGCTGGCTTTTTGGTTTTTTTGCTAAAACCATTCACACCACAATTCAATCGGAGAATTTCCCCGAGAAAAACTTTGATATCAACGGCTATCAATTGGCTCCAAAAATCAGTTATTTGTTTTCCAAAAGTACCAGTTGGGATCTTTTTTATGAACTGCAAAGAAAAGAAAATCAGATTGGCGTGTCAGAAACACTGTTGCAAAACCGTTTTGGAACTGCTTTTTCGTATGCAGGAACTAAAAAATTCACAATGAACGGGGAGGTTTCTTTTTACCAAAATAAATTTGAAGGAAATGAATTCTCTGCTGTTGGATTTCAAATGCTAGAGGGATTACAAACGGGACAAAACTTGACATGGAGATTGCTTTTACAAAAAAACATTACACAATTTTTAGATATAAATTTTAATTACCAAGGTCGAAAAAGTGAAACAAGCCAAGCCATTCACACCGGAAACGTTCAACTTAGAGCTTACTTTTAGTAGCGTAACTTAATGGTTTGATAATACCTTAGCAATATATAAAACGGGTTCATTGTCTAACTTTAAAATAAAAAACAGCAACCCTATCAATCGCAAATGGATTTAAGAACAAACCAAAAAACCATACTAATTGCACCATTAAATTGGGGATTAGGTCACGCTACCCGATGTATTCCTATCATTAAGGCGTTGTTAGAAAATAATTATACGCCCATAATTGCATCTGACGGAATTGCATTAGCATTACTAAAAAAAGAATTTCCTAACGTACTAGCCTTAGAACTTCCCTCCTACCAGATAGAATATGCTAAAAATGGCAAAAATTTTAAATGGAAGTTATTTATAAACGGTTCGAAAACCATTAAAGCCATTCGAAAAGAAAAAATAATAGTTGAAAATTGGATTACTAAATATGGCATTAACGGCATTATTTCAGACAATAGATTAGGCATTTTCAGCAAGAAAGTGCCATCCGTTTACATAACGCACCAATTGAATGTAATGACAGGAAACACTACGTGGTTAACGAGTAAAATACATCAATATGTTATAAAAAAATACGCGGAATGCTGGGTTCCAGACCTTGCAGGTTCGCAAAATTTAAGTGGAGAATTAGGTCATGTTGACCATTTAAACCTCCCTATAAGATACATAGGTCCATTAAGCCGATTGCAAAAGAAACTCATCGCAAAAAAATACGACTTATTGATTATTCTTTCAGGACCGGAACCACAACGGGGTATATTGGAAAAATATCTAAAAAAAGAAATCCTCCAATTCAAAGGAACAGTAATTTTCATTGAAGGAAATATAGAATCGGAGCAGAAAATTGTTGTAAAAGAAAATGTAGCTTATTACAACTTCATGAATTCAACAGAACTGGAACAAGCTTTTAACGAAAGTGAAATGGTTTTATGCCGCTCTGGTTACACTACTATAATGGATCTTGTACAGCTGAGAAAAAAAGCTTTTTTCATCCCCACTCCTGGACAATACGAACAAGAGTATCTAGCCAAAAAATTAAAGAAAGAAGGCTTGGTTCCTTATGCTAATCAAGATGATTTTAAAATGGAGGATATTCAAGAAATCCAAGAATATAAAGGATTGCCTCGATTGCATACAACTATTGAATGGCCTGTTTTATTTCAAGTTTTTGAAAAATAACTAACTGTTTTAAAACAAAAAAACCGATTCGTCTGAAACGGTTTTCCAAAATACAAAACAGGTAACGCTAGTTTATTTTTTTGATGTCTTTTGCTTTTTCAAGCGTAAAAGAAAATTCAGATCCAACGCCAAAGGTGCTGTCAATATAAATTTTTTCATCGTGTGCCTCAATAATGTGCTTTACGATGGACAGCCCCAATCCAGAGCCACCTTCTGTTCTTGCGCCGCTTTTATCAACGCGGTAAAAACGTTCAAAAAGTCTTGGAATATTTTTTTTCTCTATTCCTTCACCGTTATCGGTTACTCTAATGATCACTTTTTGATCCGTTAAATCTTCGATACTTACCTCAGTTGATCCTTTTTCTTTTCCGTATTTAATCGAATTTACAATCAGATTCATGACTGCTTGCTGGATTTTTTCTTGATCGCCGACCACGATCACTGGCTTATTGTATTTCATATCAAACATCAATAGGATATCTTTTTTGGAAGCTTTCATTTCCAACAAATCAAAAACATTTTGAATTAGTTTAACAATATCAAACTCGGCGATTTCTAAATTCAGTTCTCCAATTTCAAGTTTAGAAATCATATCTAAATCCTGTACAATGTAGATGAGTCTTTCCACCCCTTTTTCAGCGCGTTCTAAGTATTTTTTACGAATTGTTTTATCGTTCATCGCCCCATCAAGTAAGGTTGACAAATAACCTTGAACCATAAAAAGAGGTGTTTTGAGTTCGTGAGAAACGTTCCCAAGAAACTCTCGTCTATATTCTTCCCTAACTTTTAAGGTTTCTATTTCCAGTTTTTTATCGGTGGCAAATTTTTTGACTTCACGTGTAAGTGTCGCCATATCGGTTGTTATCGGTTGATTTCTAAAAGTACTAGACTCTAGTAAAGAAACATCATCGTATATTTTTTTTACCTTTTTATAAATGAACCGTTCCACCCGATATTGAATAACGATAAAAGAGAATGTTGCTATAGCGAATGCAAAAATCAAGCTAAAGCGATACGAAAAGGTGAAAAACAAATAGGTCAGAAAACTAACCAATCCTGTAGAAAAAAGAGTAATGTATAGTGCCGACTTCACGGCAAAGCGGTATGTTTTTTTAAAATTTATTGTCATTTATACTTCAAACTTGTATCCAACTCCTTTTATTGTCTTGAATAATTCTTCACCAATTTTTTCTCTCAATTTTCTGATATGTACATCAATCGTTCTTCCACCAACAACGACTTCGTTACCCCAAACTTTATCTAAAATTTCATCTCGTTTGAATACTTTTCCTGGTTTTGAAGCCAATAGATAGAACAGTTCAAATTCTTTTCTAGGCAATGCAATTTCGATATTGTCCTTAACAATTTTGTATTCCTCGCGATTAATTTCGATACCGCCTACATTCAGTGTTTCGCTATTTTGTTCTTTCTCTTTCAGACGACGCAACAAAGCTTTTACTTTGCTGACTAATAATTTAGGTTTGATTGGTTTTGTAATATAATCATCTGCACCGGCATCAAAACCAGCTACTTGAGAATAATCTTCACTTCTAGCCGTCAAGAAAGTGATAAGTACATTACTGAGCTCTGGAATTTTACGAATGTTCTCACAAGCCTCCATGCCATCCATTTCTGGCATCATGACATCCATTATAATAAGGTCTGGAATTTCCTTTTTGGCTTTGGCTATAGCTTCTTTACCATTTGCCGCTGTAATGATCTGATATCCTTCCTGAGAAAGGTTGTACCCTACAATTTCTAAAATATCCGGCTCATCGTCAACTAATAGAATCTTGGTGTTTTTTTTCTTCATAAAGCGTCAAAAATTTATTTTGCAATGTAAATGTAAACATAAATGAGGTATTGAAAAGCTGTTAACCGTAATTTAATATTGGAGTGATTTGAAGACCCATAACAAAACATAACCATAACAAATCAATAACTTCCGTTTCGCATTTCAGGCGTTACTTTGCAAAAAAATTAAAACCAAATGAAATTCAAGTTACTATTTTTCACGTTATTACTAACAGCTGTTTCTTTTTCACAAAATAAAGGAACGATTACTGGAACGTTAACAGACAAAGATGCTAATAATCAGTCCTTACCTTTTGCTAACGTTCTCCTTAAAGGAACTAGCATAGGAACTAATACTGATATTGATGGTAAATACACTTTAACAGTGTTACCAGGAAGCTATACATTACAACTTAGCTTTGTAGGTTATGAATCAGTAGAGATTCCTGTGACAGTGATTGCCAATGAAACTATAACGGTAAGCAAAGCGCTGGGTTCTGCTGGATATAAATTAGAAGACGTGGTAGTTCGATCTACCGTTAACAGGCAAAAAGAAACTGCATTATTATTAGACCAAAAAAATGCGGTCGAAATAAAACAAACTATTGGAGCCCAAGAGCTTTCCCGTAAAGGAGTAAGCGATGTAGCAACAGCAGTAACTAAAACAACTGGAATAACTAAACAGGAGGGTTCTGGAAATATATTTGTTAGAGGTCTAGGAGATCGCTACAACTCTACCACCATGAATGGTTTACCAATTCCATCTAATGATCCAGAAAAGAAGAATATCAATTTAGAAATTTTCTCTACAGACATCTTGGAATATGTTTCTATTGACAAAGTGTATAATAGTAAATTATACGGTGATTTTGCTGGAGGAAATGTAGACATTGTATCTAAAGATTACAAAGGAAAAGGCTTTCTTAAGGTTGACATTGGTTCAAAAGTAAATACGAATGCAATCAGTGAAGATAACTTTTCATTACAAAAAGGACCTGGCAGTTTTGGTTTTAGTGCAATTGCAATACCAGCAAATCCTTTGACGCAATATAATTTTGGGTCTTTGCAACTAGATAGTAAAACTCCACTAGGAAGCTCTATTGGAATTTCTGGAGGAAAATCATACGACCTAGGAGCAGAAAGTAAACTTAATGTTTTTGCTACTGTATCTTTTGGAAGCGACTTTACGTCTAGATCTGATGGTTCAGCAAAAGGAAATGTAACTGGTGATGGTATAGTAAACAAGAATTTTGATACTTACTCTCTAATTAGCTACAATACTAATTTTACTAGTATGGCTAATATTGGTTATAAAATGAATAGCAATAATAAAATTAACTTCAATACGGTCTTCATAAACAATTCTTCTCAGAGTAAGGAAGAATACACTGGATTTATCATAGATATTGCAAACGATGGTAATGGTTTAATTCGACGTAACAAGTATGAAAAAAATAGTTTGTTCATTAATCAATTGTTAGGAGAACATAAATTGGGGGAACGTTCTAAATTAAACTGGGGAGCATCTTACAACATGATCAAAGGCGATATGCCAGACCGAACTCAAAACATTTTTAGAAAAGAACCTAGTGGTTATGTTTTATCGAGTATTTCTTTTCCTGATAATCACAGATATTTTCAAAAATTAACAGAAAATGAAACTGCTGCAAATATTTCTTTTGATTATAGATTCAACAAGTCAGACGACGACACCTACAATGGTAAATTAACTTTTGGCTACAATGGCAGATTTAAAACGAGGAATTTTGAAGCGTCGCAATTTAATTTTAGAGCAACCAATGAATTCCGTGGAACACTTGTAGATCCAAATAATTTAGATTTATTTTACAACCAACAAAATTTCAGCAATGGTAATTTTGAAATCGCAACCTTCCGCGGTGGACCTCAAGTTCCAAATGCATTAGATCCACAAACCTATAATGGGGATCAATTTATAAATGGTGGTTTTTTGAATACAGAATATAAATTTAAAAAGTTAACTACCGTTCTAGGATTAAGAGGGGAATACATTTTTCAAAAAGTAGACTGGAACACTCAGTTAGATCCAAATGGTGGCTTTAATGAATTAGAAAAAATTGCTTTTTTACCAAGTGTAACAATGAAATATGAACTAAACGAAAAACAAAATTTACGTTTTGGATTTAGTAAAACTTATACGTTGCCACAATTTAAAGAAAGAGCATTATTTGTTTACGAGGATGTTACAGAGGTTAAAGTAGGAAATCCAAATTTATATGCGTCTGATGATTATAATTTTGACTTAAAATGGGAGATGTTTCCAAAAAGCGAAGAATTAATTTCAGTAACTGCTTTTGGTAAATACATACTTAACCCTATGAATGAAGTAACTATTGCTTCGTCCACAAATGATATCTCATTTATTAACACTGGAGATTTTGGTTATGTTGCCGGTGGAGAGATTGAATACAGAAAATTACTTTTTGATTTTGATCAAAATAACGCTAAAAAATTGTCCGCAGGTATCAACGCTTCTTATTTATACAGCAATCAAGATTTAAGTACTGAAAAAGTGATAAAAGAAACGGATTATAATGTGGTTTTTACTGATACTCAAAGTAAATTTACAGGTGCATCTGATTTATTATTGAACGCAGATATCTCGTTATTAAACGAATGGAACAATAAAGAAGGAAGTCTAAACACCACTTTGGCTTACACCTACTTTTCAGACAGAGTTTATGCTATTGGTACAAATGACAAGGGAAATCTAGTTGATAAATCATTTGGTTCACTAGATTTTATCGCTAAATCTAAATTGAATAAAAATTTAGGAATTGACTTTGTAGTAAAAAATCTTTTAGACCCTACCATAGATCGAGTACAAGAGAACAGAACAGGAGATGTAAATGTTTTATCCTATAAAAAGGGGCTATTATTTAGCATCAACTTAAACTATCAATTCTAATATAAAAGAGCAGCTACAACTGCTCTTTTTTTTTATTAAAAAAGCTCTTAACAATGGAAACGTTAAGTTAACAATAACCTCGAGTTAATTTAAACAAACAGTCACAGTTCCTTAACTTCCGCAAAGCAAACTTAACTGACCTTTGACAAATCTAAACAAACACAAATTATATTACAATCATGAAAAAATCAATTTTACAAGTTTTAGGAATTTTAACACTTTCAGCAACACTAGTAACAAGTTGTACAACTGACACTAGCGGTACTGATAGTCCTTCATCAACGTTTGTAATTAATCCTCTTGATTTTCAAGGGACAATTACTGAGGGAGAAGTTGTATTAGTCGCTGGAACAACCTATAAATTGTCTGGAAAAATTCAAGTGAATAGCGGTGCTACATTAACTATTCCTGCAGGAACAATTATAGAAGGTACAGGCGGAACAGCATCTTATATTGCAGTAGCTCAAGGAGGAAAACTAAATGTAAATGGAACAGCTAGCAAACCAGTGGTAATGACAAGTGGATTAACTACTAAAAAAGCAGGAGACTGGGGTGGTTTAGTAATATGTGGTAAAGCACCTATCAACCGCGTAAGTGGAGGAGCTAGTACTGCACAATCTGAAGTTGCAGATTTAGCTTATGGTGGTACAGTAGCCAATGACAATTCTGGATCTATCAGATATTTAAGAATTGAATATGCTGGTGCAGCTTTTAATAGTGAAAAAGAATTTAACGGAGCTTCATTATTTGGAGTTGGTTCTGGAACAACTTTCGAATATGTTGAGACATACCAAGGTGCAGATGATGGTTTCGAATTTTTTGGAGGAACAGTTAACACTTCTAATTTAATTTCTTTTGGCAATGAAGACGATCAGTATGACTGGACTGAAGGTTGGTCTGGTACCAACACAAACTGGTACGGAAAAATATCATTTGGAAAAGGAAATAGAGGAATTGAAGCAGATAATTTTGAATTAGGTTTTGCTAATACTCCCATTGCTAACCCAACAATTACAAATCTTACATTAGTTGGTCCTGGAAGTGGAGCTTCATCACTGATTTACACAGAAAATCAAGGTTTAAAATTAAGAAGAGGAACAAAAGGAATTTTTACTAATGTAGTATTAAGCTCTTGGGCTACAGGTGTTGATGTAGAAAATGATGAAAGTTTAAATGCAATAGGTACTGGTCTTAAAATTACTGGAATAAATTTTATAGATGTAACTACTAAAACTAAAGGTAAAAAGACAGCTGTAGCACCTGCTACAAGTGGAGTTAGCGCAGATGCTTCCTTAGTTATTGCCTCTGAAATAAGTACGGCAACTGGAGCAGGAAATGGAGTAAATGCTCCTTCTTGGTCGGCAGGATGGTCTGTTGGACTATAATTTGAACAATATGTGATACTAAACATCCTGAGAAATCAGGATGTTTTTTTTTGGTATGCTTTTTGAAATATATTTTGTATATTTACTATTCAAACTAATCTGATGGCAAAAAACTACTTTTATACAATTACTTTATTGGTTTTTTTATTTTCCCTTAGCGTTAGTGCTCAGGAAAATAAGCAACAACCAAGAACGCAAGAAACCGCTTCTATTGAAGGTTTAAGCTTGTACCCGAACCCCGTGAGTAATGGTAAAGTCTACATTACCACAAAAAACGATCTCGATAAAGAAATAATTATCTTTGACGTTTTAGGCAAAAAAGTACTTCAAACCACGCTAAGCTCAAGAGAATTAAACGTTTCTAATCTCTCTTCTGGTGTTTACATCATCAAGATCAATGAAAGAGAAGCCTCAGCAACTAGGAAATTAATTATACGGTAATTTAAAAAATAAATGCAAAAAGCTCCATTCCCATTGGGGCTTTTTGCATTTTTACTCTTACAGAATCAATCTCGTGATTCAAGTTTATGCAATTCTGTTTTTGTTTTCCCTGATTTTTTTTGATTACTTTTACAAAAAAAAATAGTTGATTACATCCTCCGATATATTTACCACCTCCAGTCAAAAACAGTTTGAAAAAATTGCCTTAAAAGTATTTCGCTACCAATACGAAAACAATAAGGTATATCAGGAATTTTGTGATTTTTTAAAGACAGATCCTCATAAAGTGAAGTCGCTACAACAAATACCCTTTTTACCAATTCAGTTTTTTAAGAGTCATGAAGTGGTGTCAAATTCTAATCCTATACAAGAAACTTTTACCAGTAGCGGAACAACCGGAATGATTACCAGCAAACATTTGGTTACTGATGTTACTTTATATGAAGAAAGCTACCGCAAAGGATTTTCTGAATTTTATGGAAATATTGAAGACTATGCCATTCTGGCCTTGCTTCCATCCTATCTAGAACGAGAAGGTTCCTCATTAATTTATATGGTCAAGGATTTAATTGAACTCTCCAATCATCCCGAAAGTGGTTTTTACTTGCACAATCATGACGACCTAATTTCCAAGCTTATCGCTTTAGATCAAGCTGGTCAAAATATCATTCTGATTGGTGTTACTTTTGCGCTATTAGATCTGATTGAAAATCACCAGTTTCAATTACAGCATACTATTATTATGGAAACGGGCGGCATGAAAGGCAGACGCAAAGAAATGATTCGCGAAGAATTGCATGAGCAGTTGTGTAAAGGATTTGGCGTTTCAGCCATACATTCTGAGTATGGAATGACCGAGCTGCTTTCGCAAGCGTATTCCTTGGGAAATGGCGTATTTGAATGCCCTTCTTGGATACAAATCCTTATTCGTGACACCGAAGATGCTTTAACCTACATTCCTGATGAAAAAACAGGAGGAATCAACGTGATTGATTTGGCCAACATTAATTCTTGCTCCTTTATTGCCACGCAAGACTTAGGCAAAAAAAATCCCAACAACTCTTTTGAGGTATTGGGACGTTTTGATAATTCGGATATTCGTGGGTGTAACTTGATGGTAATGTAAACCCAATTTCTGATTATTTTTGGTTAACTAAATCAACGAGCAAACTTATTCATAAATATCTTTTCTGTGACCTAAGTCGATTACATCAATTAGTAAAATTTCATCAAAAATTTCATATATAATTCTGTAATCTCCAACACGAATTCTACATCCTTTTCTTCCTTTCAATTTTCTATAACCTTGTGGTCGTGGATTTTCTGCTAAATCATAGATTTGCTTTTTAATCGCAGAATAATGAGGCTCATTAATTTTGATTAAAGCTTTCAAAACTTTTTTTCTAAATTCAATAGTATAAGCCATTACTTCGCTAATTTCCGCTTTTCTTCAATGATTTTAAAAGCTTCGTCTATAGAAATACGATAACCGTCATCCTCTCTTTTGGCTTCATCATAAAGACGCACATCTTCTAAATCTTCCAATTTTTCAATCAATTTATTGTATTTTTTTATTGGCAACACAACAGCCGTTCTATTTCCGTTTTCGTCGGTCAAAAATTGAGTTTCCATAGCTTTTGTTATTTCAAGTAAAGTTATAAATTATTTAACCCGAATCACAAAATAATTTTTCTTACCGCTTTGCAACAGTACAAACTGATTGTTGATTAAATCTTTGGTAGAAAGTACAAATTCCTCAGTAACTTTTTCTTTATTTACTGAAATAGAATTCGCTGCCAAAGCGCGTCTTGCTTCACCATTCGATTTTAAGAAACCCGTTTTTTCATTTAGAACATCAACGATATTGATTCCCGCTTCGATTTCATTTCTTGAGATTTCCGCTTGAGGAACACCATCAAACACATCTAAAAAAGTAGCTTCGTTCAATTGTTTCAAATCATCCGAAGTAGAATTCCCGAACAAAATATTCGATGCCTTTATAGCATTTTCTAAATCTTCTGCTGAATGTACCATCACCGTAGTTTCTTCGGCTAAACGTTTTTGTAACAAACGCAAATGAGGTGCTTCTCTATGCTTTTCAGTTAATACTTCGATTTCCTCTTTCGATAAAAAAGTAAAAATTTTAATGTATTTCTCGGCATCAACATCTGAAGTATTCAACCAATATTGGTAAAATTTATACGGAGAAGTTCTAGCAGAATCCAACCAGATATTTCCACCTTCAGATTTTCCAAATTTAGTTCCATCCGCTTTTGTAATCAACGGACAAGTCAATGCATATGCTTTTCCGCTAGCAATTCTGCGCACTAATTCGGTTCCAGTAGTAATATTTCCCCATTGGTCGCTTCCACCCATTTGCAACGTACAATTTTTTTCTCTGTACAAATGCAAAAAGTCATATCCTTGAACCAATTGATATGTGAACTCTGTAAATGACATTCCTTCGGCAGCTTCGGAAGACAAACGTTTCTTCACAGAATCTTTTGCCATCATATAATTTACCGTAATGTGTTTACCTACATCACGAATGAAATCCAGAAAAGAAAAGTGCTGCATCCAGTCGTAATTATTCACTAATTCTGCTGCATTAGCCGAATTAGAGGTAAAATCCAAGAAACGAGCCAATTGTCCTTTTATTGCTTCTTGATTGTGACGTAAAGTCGCTTCGTCCAATAAATTTCTTTCATTCGATTTTCCAGATGGATCACCAATCATTCCTGTTGCACCACCCACTAACGCTAGTGGTTTATGACCCGATAGCTGAAAATGTTTCAACAGCATCACACCCACTAAATGTCCAATATGCAATGAATCGGCAGTTGGGTCAATTCCCACATACGCCACACGCATTTGTTCCATCAAATGTTCTTCTGTGCCGGGCATAACATCGTGGAGCATTCCTCTCCAAGTTACTTCTTCAATAAAATTCTTCATCTTTTTAATCAATTTGCACAAAGATAAAATTTATTGTGGATTCGGTTATTTGTTTAATAGGTTATTCGAAAAAAATTATTCGTATTTTCGTAGCATGATTTTAGTCACAGGAGGAACTGGTTTAGTAGGCGCACATTTATTGCTTCATTTAATTGATCATGGCGAAAAAGTACGCGCTATTTATCGAAGCAATGCTTCTATAGAGAAAACCAAATCACTATTCTCTATTTATAAAAAGGAATTTCTATTCGACCAAATCGAATGGATTCAAGCAGACATTACAGCTGTTCCTTCCTTAGAAATCGCCTTTCAAGATATTGATATCGTGTACCATTGCGCCGCTTTAATTTCTTTTGATCCAAAAGACGAAGATGTATTGCGAAAAACAAACATTGAGGGCACGGCAAATATTGTAAATTTTTGTATCGACTATCAAATCCAAAAACTTTGTTTTGTGAGTTCTATTGCCACATTAGGCGATTTATTACCCCATGAAAAACTCATCACTGAGGAAACCGAATGGAATCCGGAGAAATACCACAGTGATTATGCCATTTCTAAATATGGTGCCGAAATGGAAATCTGGCGTGGACAACAAGAAGGTTTAGAGGTGATCATAGTAAATCCTGGAGTAATTCTTGGCCCTGGCTTCAGAGAGCAAGGTAGTGGACAACTTTTTACGAAGGTAAAAAAAGGATTGAAATTTTACACAAGGGGTTCAACTGGTTTTGTTGCTGTTTTTGACGTGGTACGCATGGCGCATCAATTGATGCAAAGCGAAACTAAAAACGAACGCTTTACCCTTATCTCGGAGAACATGGTCTTTCAGGACTTATTCAATAGCATTGCTGATTCTTTTAGAGTCAAAAGACCTTCCCTTCACGCAACTCCTTTCTTAATGAAAGTGCTGTGGAGATTGGATTGGTTTTTTTCGAATATTTTGCAACAAAAAAGAAAATTATCTCGAGCTACTGCAACAGCTTCCTATTCTAAAAATACCTATTCTAACCACAAGATAAAAGATCATTTGAAAACGGAATTTATAGACATTCATCAGTATATAAAAGAGATTTCAACGCTGTAACAACACAATTCCTTAGTCTACTTTCGTAGTATCTTTAGCAAGTAAGGCTGGATTTTTCTTCTTTGAAAGTGTCGGATTCTTTTTCTTTTTTTCCAAATTTACTAACGAATCAGCGCTTTTTTTCTTGGCATCCAACCGTTGTACAATTTGTTCAAACATCAACTTATAATCCTCATAATCCGATGCGTAATACACATTACTTTTTGCAAACTGAAGACTATCAATTTTATATTTTTTATAAATAAAGTCTCTTGGATTTATTTTAAAGGTATCTAAGGAAGCTGGATTTTGATATTTTATGGCTTCTAAAATAGATAAATCAACCATAACATTGACCATAACATCCTTCTCCACAAGCTGATCCGGCTTTTGAATCACTTCCTCCTTGCAACTTACCAGAAGAATCAGCATTACTATCACTGTTGTTATTTTTCTCATCTAATAAAATTTATCTCTCGAATAATAATCGTTTCCCTGCGCGAACATCTTTTACTTTAAAAGCATTGTAAACCAATTGTCCGTTTACAAAAGTATGGGTAATTCTGGATTTAAACGTGAATCCTTCAAAGGGAGACCAACCACATTTAGCCAAAATATTTTCTTTTTTTACACTCCAAGGCAAACCTGAATTAACGATAACCAAATCCGCATAGTAGCCTTCTTTGATAAAGCCACGTTTTTCTATTTTGAAAATTTTAGCTGGATTATGGCACATTTTTTCCACAATTTTCTCAATACTTATTTTTCCTTGATGATGCGCTTCAAACATGGCTACAACAGCGTGTTGAACTAGCGGCCCACCAGAAGGCGCATTCAAATAAGATTGTTTTTTTTCTTCTAAAGTGTGTGGAGCATGATCTGTAGCTACCACATCGATTCGATCATCCAACAAGGCTTCCCAAAGTACTTTTCTATCATTGGCCGTTTTTACAGCCGGATTCCATTTAATCAAATTGCCTTTAGTGGCATAATCATCATTGGTAAACCACAAATGATGAATGCAAACTTCAGCTGTAATTTTTTTGTCTTCCAATGGAATTTTGTTCGAGAACAAATCCATTTCTTTGGCCGTCGAAAGATGAAATACATGCAAACGAGCACCTGTTTTCTTGGCAAGTGCAACGGCTTTGGATGATGAAATATAACAGGCTTCTTCGCTTCGGATGAGGTGATGCACCGTAATGGGAACATCTTCTCCAAACTCTGCTTTGTATTTCTCTAAATTATTTTTTATTGTAGTTTCATCTTCGCAATGTACTGCAATTAGCATGGGTGTACTGGAAAATATTTTCTCTAAAGTAGCTTCATTATCCACCAACATATTTCCGGTTGAAGAACCTAAGAATATTTTGATTCCGGCAACATTCTTTGGATTTGTCTTTAAAACTTCCTCTAAATTATCATTGGTTGCACCCATCATAAACGAATAATTCGCATACGATTTTTGAGCAGCCAACTCGTATTTTTGTTCTAATATTTCTTGGGTCACCGCATTCGGAACCGTATTAGGCTGTTCGATATAAGAGGTAATTCCACCTGCTACTGCGGCCTTAGATTCAGATTCAATATCGCCTTTATGCGTTAGTCCTGGCTCTCTAAAATGCACTTGGTCATCAATCGCACCTGGAATTAAATAATTCCCTTCGGCGTCAATAATTTTACATTCGGATGACTTGGCACTAATACTTTCTGAAATTTCAACAATTAAGTCATTTTCAATTAACACGTCGCCCTCAAAAATCACTCCTTCATTTACTATTTTGGCATTCTTAATTAAAACCCTGTTCATCGTATCTTTTTCTTATAATGAGTTGACTAATCTTTTTAATCTAAGTGCAATAACTCCAAAAACGGCTTCAACTATTATTGAATTACTCATTTTGGATTGTCCTTTCGTCCGGTCGGTAAAAATTATGGGAACCTCAACAATCTGAAACTTTTTACAGTACGTTCTGTATTTCATTTCTATTTGAAAAGCGTACCCCACAAATTTAATTTTATCTAAATTTATATCTTCTAGAACTTTTCTTTTGTAACAAACAAACCCAGCAGTAGCATCATGAATTTTCATACCCGTAATCATTCGCACATAAACAGAGGCAAAATAGGACATTAAGACCCTACTCAATGGCCAGTTTACGACATTTACACCGGTCACATAACGAGAACCAATGGCTAAGTCGGCATCTCCAAAATGACATGCACTGTACAATTTTTCTAAATCATTGGGATTATGGGAAAAATCAGCATCCATTTCAAAAACATATTCATACTTATGATTCAAGGCCCATCTGAATCCGTGAACATAAGCGGTTCCTAAACCTGATTTTTTGTTTCTTTTTTCCAAAAACAATCTACCCTCAAATTCTGATTGAAGTAAAACAACCTTATCAGCAGTGTGATCCGGCGAATTATCATCAATTATTAGAACATGAAAAGATTTTTTTTGCGAAAGCACCGATCGAATAATGCTTTCAATATTTTCAATTTCGTTATAGGTTGGAATTATAACAATACAATCATTCATATTTCGACTAATTTCACGGCAAAAGTAAACTTTTTATGCCATTTGAACCTTAATAAAATTATAATAAAAAGAATGATAGAAAAATTAGTAATTTTGCAGTGTTATGATCGAAACTATACTTCATCCCAGAATAACGGACAGCAAAGACTGGGCAACAGTTCTATTTGTTCTGTCATTTGCTATTGTTGCCATTACTAAATCTGTTTTCGAAAATCGATTTGGTGATTTTGCCAACCTGCTTTTTTCTAATAAATATACCAAAGTATATAGAGACAGCGCCCATTTAAAAAGTGGCTTTACCCTTGGTTTGTTTTTCGTTCAGGTCATTTCCCTTGCGTTTTTTATTCAAATATCGTTGAGTTATTTTGGTTACGCCTCAAAAACAGATTGGCTGCTTTACATTCAGATATTCACGTTCTTAGTTTTCTTTATCTTATCTAAATATTTGATTGAAAAAATAATAGCTACATCCTTTAATATTGAGGAATTTATGGAGCAGTTTAACCTACAAAAGGTGACTTACAGAACCTATATTGGATTATTCATACTGCCTTTTAATATTATTTTGTTTTATTACGACTCCTTTTCAAGAAATATTCCTCTGGTTATTATTGCCATAATACTAGTAATCAATGTTTTGACTTATTTGATTTCAATAAAAAATTATCAAAATTTAATATTCGGTAAGTTGTTTTATTTTATTTTATATCTTTGCGCTCTCGAAATAGCTCCCTATTATTTTATGTATTATTGGTTTACAAAAGGGAGTGCTTAGAAAACGTCATATATGAAAGTGAAAACAATTTTGGTGTCACAACCTGAGCCTAAGGTGGAAAATTCACCTTACTTTGAACTTCAACAAAAGCATAAAGTAAAAATTGATTTCAGACCTTTTATTCATGTAGAAGGAGTTAATGCCAAGGAGATTAGACTTCAAAAAATTGATCTTAACCATTACACAGCGATTATTTTAACAAGTAAAAATGCTGTTGATCACTTTTTTAGAGTAGCGGATGAAATGCGCTTTAAAGTTCCTGAAGGATTAAAATATTTCTGTCAATCAGAAGCTATCGCTTTTTATCTTCAAAAATACGTAGTGTATCGAAAACGTAAAATCTATGTTGGACCAAAAGATTTTGCCGATTTATCTCCACTAATAAAAAAATACAAAGACGAAAAATTCTTATTACCTGCTTCAGACCAATTAAATGCTGATGCGCCTATGACCTTAAATGCTTTAAAAGTAGACTGGACGCCAGCTGTATTTTACAGAACCGTAATGAGTGATTTATCTGATTTAGCCGATGTATATTATGACGTTTTGGCTTTCTTTAGCCCAACCGGAATAAAATCATTGTTTATGAACTTTCCAGATTTCGAACAAAACAATACTCGAATTGCCGTTTTTGGAAGTACGACACAAAAAGAAGCGTTGGATCACGGTTTAAGAGTAGACATTCTTGCCCCAACTCCAGCAACACCTTCGATGACTATGGCTTTAGAAAAGTACATTGTCGAAGTTAATAAAGGAAAATAAAAAAACTACTTGTTACTACCATACAAAAGCCATTCGCAATCCGAATGGCTTTTTTTTGCGCAAATAATAAATCAGACAACTTATTCTTTACATTAATCGTTTTTTACTTAAATTTGATTTTCAATTCAAACTAAATTTCATATTTTAGTTTAAAATAATAACACATGAAAATCAATTCCCTAATCGTAGAAATTGACGGCATCGATAAAGAAATTTTGAGAGATCTGATGGAAGATGCCAGAAAACCAATTCTTCAAATTGCCAATAAAATAGGCATTTCAGGAGCCGCAATTCATCAACGTTTGAGAAAACTGGAACAATCTGGTGTGATTTCGGGCTCTAAGTTTACGGTAAACAATAAAATTTTAGGATACAATACAATGGCTTTTGTTGGGATTTATTTAGACAAAGCCGCACGAAATCCGGAGGCCGTAAGAGATTTAAAGAAAATCCCTGAAGTATTGGAATGCCATTATACCACTGGAAACTGGTCGATTCTAATAAAAATTATCTGTAGAGATAACGAACACTTAATGCAATTGCTTAATACGAAAATCCAAGCGATAGAAGGCGTTTCCCGGACCGAAACTTTCATTTCCTTAGACCAACAAATCGACCGACAGATTCAATTATAGTTTTTTTGGTTTTTTGACAGAAAAAATCCGCCTTGTTTTCACAAGACGGATTATATATTTCCTTCAAAAAGTATTAATCTCTTCTACTTCCGCCCATATAAATGGAAACGTAATACAATAGCGTGGCAATAGAACCTAAAGCAGCCACTACATAGGTTCTGGCAGCCCATTTTAGGGAATCTTTAGCTCCTGCTTGTTCTTGTTGCGTCAGCATTCTTTTGTTCTCTAACCAAGCTAATGCGCGATTACTCGCATCATATTCAACTGGTAAAGTAACAATAGAAAACAGCGTGGTTGCCGCAAAAATGATAATTCCTACCAATAATAATTGTGGAAACGTTTTCATCATCAAGATTCCTCCAAGCAAAATCCACTGCATGTACGTTGACGCCACATTGACTACTGGCACCAATTTAGAACGCATTGTAAGCCATTGGTAACCTACCGCATGTTGTACGGCATGACCACATTCGTGTGCTGCAACAGCAGCAGCAGCAGCGTTGCGTTGGTTATAAACCGCTTCGCTCAAGTTCACCGTTTTATCTGCCGGATTGTAATGATCCGTCAAACGTCCTGGAGTAGAGATCACTCTTACGTCCCGAATTCCGTTATCAGCAAGCATTTTTTCAGCGATTTCAGCGCCTGACATTCCGTTTTGTAATTGTAACTTAGAATAATGTTCAAATTTACTTTTTAGTCTTGAACTAACTAACCAGCTGAAAAGCATAATGGCTCCGGCAAGAATCAAATAACCCATTCCCATATTTTTATTTTTTAATTGTAATGTTTAAAGTTATGAAAGAAATAGCAAAATCTGAACCAATTTTTTATTGTGTCAATTTGGCATTGGTGAAATGGAACACGGATAACGCAGATGAAACTGATTTACGCAGATTTTTATTTATTAGAATCAAAAAATCCAAATTCTAAAAATCGAATTTGGATTAATATGATTATTGCAATATTGGATATTTACCCCACTAAATTGATAATTTTTCCCGGAACGATAATCACCTTATTAGGTATTCTTCCTTCTAATTGTTTGATGGTTCTCTCATCCTTCATAACGATTTGCTCGATTTGCTCCTTGGTTAAATCTAAAGGTAAAACCATTGTAAAACGCATTTTTCCATTGAAAGAAACGGGATATTCCTTTTCGCTCTCAACTAAATACTTAGCTTCAAAAACTGGAAAAGGAACCGTCGCAATTGAACCTTCATATCCTAACAACGACCATAATTCTTCAGCAATATGCGGTGCATAAGGTGAAATCACAATCGCCAAAGGTTCTAAAATCGCGCAAGAATGACAGTTTTGCGCAGACAATTCATTTACACAAATCATAAACTGCGACACTGATGTATTGAAAGAGAATCCCTCAATATCTTCGGCTACTTTTTTGATGGTTTTGTGTAATGATTTTAAATTTTCTTTAGTTGGTGCTTCATTAGTAACAATCATTGTATGTTCATCAAAATACAAACGACACAATTTTTTCAAGAAACCAAAAACTCCCGAAATCCCTGCCGTATTCCATGGCTTTGCTTGCTCCAATGGCCCTAAGAACATTTCGTACAAACGCAACGTATCTGCTCCATATTCGTCACAAATAGCATCTGGAGTAACTACATTGTATTTCGATTTCGACATTTTTTCGACTTCGCGACCAACGATGTATTTTCCGTTTTCTTCGCAAATGAATTCCGCGTCTTTATAATCTTCTCTCCACGCTTTGAATTTCTCAATGTCCAATTCATTTGAAGATTCGTTAATTAACTTTAAATGAACGTGAATTGGATTAAAAGAACCGACTCTAACAGAGATAGACTCTGTACTACCAGTGAAATTTTTCATTATTTCGCAGCCTAAAAAGTCTAATGTACTATCTTCAATTTTATTATAATTAAAAAAGCTTCCGTTTCTAGTCAAATCAATACTTTGAGAGCTATCAATCCCTAAACTATCAATAATTTTAATTATTTCTTTCACACATTTGAATGAAACGAAAATTGGCTTAGAAACTTCTCCAACCGTATCGTTCCCGTAGTCATCCCGACCTCCAGACGCACCAAAAGAACTTAATCTATAAACAAACGCACTCGTCCCCAAAATCATTCCCTGATTAATCAGTTTCTTGAATGGCTCTTCTGTTGGCGCAAAGCCTTTATCTTTAAGGAATTTATTCCAAAAACGAGAATACAACAAGTGACCCGTTGCATGTTCGTTTCCTCCAATATATAAATCGACACTTTCCCAATATTTCAGTGCCTCTTGACTAGCAAATTCGGTTTCATTGTGTGCATCCATATAACGCATCCAATAAAATGAACTTCCCGCCCATCCTGGCATCGTGTTGAGTTCTAAAGGAAAAATCGTTTCATGGTCAACCAAATCAGTACCAACAACGGTATTCGTTTTAGTATTCCAAGCCCAAACTGCGGCGTTTCCTAAAGGTGGCAAACCGTCTTCAGTAGGTAAATACTTTTCTACTTCAGGCAAAATGATTGGCAAATGTTGCGCTGCTATCATTTGAGGCATCCCTTTCACGTAATACACTGGAAACGGTTCTCCCCAATAGCGTTGGCGAGAGAAAACGGCATCACGCAAACGGTAATTGATTTTTCCCTTTCCTTGATTGATTTCTTCCAATGCTGTAATTACTTTTTGAGTTCCTTTTTTGTAATCTAATCCATTTAAAAAATCAGAATTCACTAATTGAAACCCTTCTTTAGCTCCATAAGCAACTTCAGAAATGTCTTGGTCAAAAATGTTTTTGATTTCAGGCATGCCTTGTTGCCCTTTAAAGAAATTTGCAAAAGCATAATCTCTTTCGTCACCACAAGGTACTGCCATAACTGCGCCTGTTCCGTAACCTGCTAGAACATAATCGCCAATCCAAACCGGAATTGGTTCTTTCGTAAACGGATGTTCAGCGTACGCTCCTGTAAATGCACCTGAAATGGTTTTTACATCGGCCATACGTTCTCTTTCGGAACGTTTTGACGTTTTTTCTATATAGGCATTCACTTCCGCTTTTTGTTCCGCAGTCGTAATTTGTGAAACTAATTCGTGTTCCGGAGCCAACGTCATGAACGTAACTCCAAAAATGGTATCGGGACGTGTTGTGAAAACTGCAATTTTAGCTTCCGAATTCTGAACGTTGAATTCTACAGTCGCTCCAACGCTCTTCCCAATCCAATTCCGCTGACTTTCCTTAATACTTTCGCTCCAATCTATGTCATTCAACCCTTGCAACAAACGTTCTGCATAAGCCGAAATTCGCATGCTCCATTGCGTCATTTTTTTACGTACCACTGTAAAACCGCCTCGTTCTGACACGCCATTTACGATTTCGTCATTCGCTAAAACCGTACCTAAACCAGGGCACCAGTTTACTTCAGTCTCTGCTAAATAAGTCAATCTGTATTGCAGCAAAAATTTCTCCTGCGTCTCTTTTGCGAAAGCGCTCCATTCATTTGACGAAAATTGTTGAATGTTGTCATCACAAACGGCGTTGACATTTGCATTTCCTTCTGTTTCGAAAATGGCAATCAAAGTAGCAATATCTTCCGCTTTATCACTGTTCTTATTGTACCAAGAATTAAATAATTGGATAAAAATCCATTGTGTATGTTTGTAATAATCTGGATTTGAAGTTCGTACTTCTCTACTCCAATCAAATGAGAAACCTATTTTATCTAATTGTTTTCTGTAACCAGCAATTATATTTCCTTCTTTATCAACTCCACCATCAATGTTTACTGAAGTAGTATCTTCGGGACGTTGACCCGTTTGTATGGCGTATTGTTCTGCCGGCAATCCAAAACTATCATAGCCCATAGGATGCAATACATTGAACCCTTGGTGTCTTTTATAACGGGAATACACGTCAGAAGCAATATATCCAAGCGGATGACCAACGTGCAATCCCGCTCCAGATGGATAAGGAAACATATCAAGCACATAATACTTAGGTTTTTCTGAGTTGTTTTCGGCTTTAAATGTTTGGTTTTCTAACCAATATTTTTGCCACTTGGCTTCAATTTCGTTTGGATTGTATTTCATAGTATAAGCTTCAGAGAAACTGGCTAGGTCAGTTCCTTTCATTTTTTCTGGCAATGATTATTTTCAGGTGCCAAATTTACGTTTATTGTACGAAAGTTGAAACTTTGAGCGTTATTAACTTTAAATAAAGAAATTCTTTATTATTTTTACCCAATAATTTTAGTAAACTATGAGTTCTTCCTTTGATAATTTTCAAAAACGCCGTTTAATTTCCTCTTATTTTTCAGTAGTACTAAGTGTATTCTTAGTTTTATTTTTACTGGGAATATTAGGCCTTTTCATTATAAATTCTAAAAAATTAGCCAACGATTTCAAAGAAAATATTGCCATGACGGTTTTTTTTAAAAATGAAGCCAAGGATAGTATTGTGACAGCTTTTGGTAGTCAATTAAAAGCAAGTCCTTTTGTTAAATCATATAAATACGTCACTAAAGAAGCTGCTGCTAAAGAACATACTGATATTATTGGTGAAGATTTCATGACCTTTCTAGGTGAAAACCCATTGCAGAATTCTTATGATATCCATTTAAAAGGAGATTATGTTATTAAAGATAGCATTACAAAAATAGAAGCTGGCCTGCGCCAAAACACGATGATTTCAGATATTGTTTATGATAAACAATTGGTCAATTTAGTGAACGACAACATCAAAAAAGTGAGTATGTGGATTCTAATCATCAGCGGATTTCTTGCTGTTATAGCAGTCTTACTAATCAATAGTTCCTTACGCCTGTCCATCCATTCTAACCGATTTATTATTAAAACCATGCAAATGGTGGGAGCTACAAAATCATTTATTAGAAAACCTTTTGTGATGCGCAGCATCAAATTAGGAATGATTGGAGCCGCGCTAGCTGTTGTAGCACTTGTAGGAGTTTTAATTTACGTGGAAACTAGTTTTCCAAATCTTGGTATACTGGAAGACAAAGCAATGATTGGACTAGTATTATTAACGGTTTTAGGTATTGGGATACTAATCACGTGGTTAAGTACTTACTTTGCAACGCAACGTTTCTTGAATTTAAGAACAGATGACCTTTATTAATTTTAGAGTGTAGACAAACTATTTTAGACTACAGATTTAAAAAAAAGTATTAAAATTCAGCATAAATGAAAAATAACCAACAGCAACCCGAATTTCTTTTTGATAAAATAAATTACAAAATTCTACTGATTGGAATTGGAGTAATTGCCTTAGGATTTATTCTAATGTCGGGAGGCGGAAGTGACGATCCTAATGTATTTAGTGAGGAAATCTTTAACTTCCGAAGAATTCGATTGGCGCCAACTACCGTTTTAATTGGTTTTGGAATTACCATTTATGCGATTCTTAAAAATCCAAAAAAAGCATAAATGAATATAATACAGGCTTTTTTAATTGCCATTATCGAAGGATTAACGGAATATCTTCCTGTTTCTTCAACTGCTCACATGGTTTTTATGAGTTCTTATTTTGGAATTCAAGAGGATGATTTTGTAAAACTATTTCAAGTTTCTATTCAGTTTGGAGCCATATTGGCTGTTGTGGCTTTGTATTGGAAAAAATTTTTCGATTTCTCCAAATTCAACTTTTATATTAAACTTGTATTTGCTGTAATTCCAGCGTTGGTTTTAGGAAAGTTATTTGATGATAAAATTGAAGCCATCCTTGGTGATCCAATTCCTATTGCGATTGTATTGATACTGGGTGGGATTATTTTACTTTTTATCGACAGTCGGTTTCAAAACCAAACGGTTATCAAAGAAGAAGACATCACTGTAAAGAAAGCAGTAATTATTGGTTTTTGGCAATGCTTGGCAATGATGCCAGGAACAAGTCGTTCTGCTGCTTCCATTATTGGAGGAATGCAACAAGGATTAACGCGTCATGTAGCCGCAGAATTCTCTTTCTTTTTAGCGGTTCCTACCATGATGGCCGTGACCTGTTATTCCGTATTCTTGAAAACGTACGAAACCTCACAGATGAAAGGGTATGAATTGATTTTAAAATCAAATGAAAACATACAATTGTTCTTATTAGGAAATGTTGTTGCTTTTATAGTTGCCATTATAGCGATTAAATTTTTTATCGAAATCATTAAAAAATACGGTTTTAAACCTTGGGGTTGGTACCGCATAATAGTAGGAATATTTTTGTTGATTTACTTTTCATATTTTAAATAATTCCCTTTGAAAACAGCCGAAGACTACCAAAACGGACAAATTTTACTCATTGACAAACCTTTACATTGGAGTTCCTTTCAGGCGGTAAATAAATTGAAATATGCCCTAATCAATAAACTGCGACTTCCAAAGAAATTTAAGATTGGCCATGCCGGAACTTTAGATCCTTTGGCTACTGGATTATTATTAGTTTGCACCGGAAAATTTACCAAAAGAATTACTGAACTTCAGGGTCAAGCCAAAGAATACACCGGAACATTTTATATTGGCGCAACTACGCCTTCCTATGATTTAGAAACGGAAATCGACCAAACTTTCCCAACAGTACATATTGATGAAGCTTTAATTCATGAAACTGTCAAACAATTTTTAGGCGAAATAGACCAAAAACCGCCGATTTATTCTGCTATAAAAAAAGATGGAGTTCGCTTGTATGAGCATGCTCGGGCAGGAGAAATCATTGAAATTGCCAGTAGAAAAACAACCATTCACGAATTTGAAATTACCAAGATAGCACTTCCAATAATTGATTTTAGAGTGGTGTGCAGCAAGGGAACCTATATTCGTTCTTTGGCTTATGATTTTGGTAAAGCAATGCATTCCGGCTCTCACTTAACTGCTTTACGCCGAACTAAAATTGGTGACTACGATGTAAACAACGGTGTAGATGTTGTTCAATTTGAAGCTAGTCTAACGGAAAGCACCTAATAATTTGAGAATTTCTATTCTTTACGTTTTCCTGATCACCTGTTTTGCTTATTCGCAAAATGATAATCGCACTTACCTACAATTTGACGTAGCCGTACCTCTAAAAGGAAACCCAGATCGCGAAGAAATAAACCCCAATGGCAATACAAATAAGTCGTGGTTCCTTCCTGATGGTCTGAGCAGTAAAATAGGGTTTGGATTGCATTACAATCAGTGGATTGCTTTAGGCATTCACTCCGGAATAGATTGGAAATGGTACGACAAACTAGTTATAGTTCCTGTTTTTATTAATGTGAAATTAAGTCCAAAAATAGGGGACAATACCAGACTTGCGCTACAATTGGGTTCAGGAAAAGCAATTGCTCTGGGTCGCGGCGCTTTAACAGGAGGTTATAAAAAAATAAACTTGGGTGTACAAACTGCAGATGACCTCCTTATATTTATTGAACTAAATCAATTTAAGATTCCTTTTGGCAATCTAAAAGAGAATGGAAGCATTAGTTTAGGTCTTTCTCTAATCACTTTTTAAAGTAAAATCCTTATCAAAAAGCAAAAACACATGACAAATCCTGTAATTGAACTTGCGATGTGCTTTTTCTAAAAAATTACAGTAGTTTTAAACCATACTTTTTTCGTTTAACCGGCTACTGTCTTTTGTTAATAATTAGCTACGTCTTTACCTCCAAATAGCAAGTACGATAAATAATCATAAACTCTTTCCAATAAATTTTTCATAATGATGTTTTTTTAATTGTTATACAATAGTTAAACATCCATAAAAAAGTAAATCAAATAATAGACTTGGTTGGCAAAGAGCAATTTACGAAATTTTTCGCTGTATAAAAATTTAAATTCGAGAAAATGTCTAATGGATTTGAGTTTGAAGGATCGTATTAATTCTTCCTTCAAATAAAATAGTGTTAGTTGTAAGCTTCGGAAATAAATTTAGCGTTCCTTTTATGCATCTAATTCTAGCATTGCGCCCACCAACTCTTTTTGAGTAGTAATGCCTTTATCATGCAAGTACCAAAGTTGCAAATTGGTTTTTAATGTTTCATCAATAACTCCAAATTCTTTTTTATAATCCGCTACCAATTCTACTGCAGCTTGCGGTCTTGGACCCCACTTCCCTAAAGCACTTCCTGTTTCTTTATCTAAAAATATTACTATGGGAATTGCTTTTTTATTATTAGTTAAAAACAAATTCATTAACTCTTCGTTTTCATCTCGCAGCACAATTCTCAATTCTATTTTACCAGATTCCACTGCCATCTTATTCATGATAGGAAGCAATTGTGCAGCATCACCGCACCAACCTTCAGAAATTATCAACCAAATGTATTCTCCGTTTAGCGCCTTTAGTTTAGAGGTAGTTTCGTCTGTTATTTTAATCGTTTTGTCTAAACGGTTCATTCGGGTTTCATTCAACTCACTATAATGGGTTAAATCCTCTGATTGTTCGTTTCCGGTTGATTTTTTTTCAAGCAATAAATCGGCAATTAATTTTCTATATTCTAAATAGGAATGACTATTAAACAATGCTTTAGCTATTGGAATTTTCATAATGAATATTTTGTTTTTAACAAAGTTACCATAAATTTGAATTTTAATCATGACAAATATCACATTCAATTGGTCAAAAAGAGTAATTTTATAACAAATAGTTACAATGGATTTAAAAACAAAGTCGATAGGATTGGTGCTTTCTGGCGGGGGCTCTAAAGGTTTAGCACACGCTGGAGTTATAAAATTTTTAGAAGAACAAAATATTAAGCCTTCGCAAATAGCAGGCACGAGTGCGGGATCCATTGTTGGTGCATTATATGCTTGGGGACAAAGTCCGGAAGAAATTTTAGAATTTTTCAAATCCATTTATCTTTTTCATTGGAAGCATTTAACGTTCAAAAAAGCAGGACTAATTGATTCTGAATCCTTTCGAAGTTATTTTCACAGTATTTTCAAAGATGCCGTTTTAGGCGATTTAAAAATCCCTATTCAAATAACGGCTACGGATATGATTCGGGGGAAACTAAAAATATTTAGTCCAAGCACAAAAATTGTTGATGCAATTTTAGCTTCATCAGCCTTTCCTGGAATTTTATCCCCGTATGAAATAGATGGTAATATTTACAGTGATGGTGGCATTCTAAATCATTTTCCTACTGATATTTTACAAGGACAATGTGAAACGGTAATAGGGGTTTATGTGAGTCCAATTCAAAAAATTGAAGCTAAAGATCTCAATTCTATCAAGGCAGTTACTACTCGAGCTTTTGATATTCTTTCGGCAAATTCAAATAGGCATAAATTTAATATTTGTGATTGGGTTATAGAGCCCAAAGATTTGTGTTTATACAGCACCTTTGAAACTAGCAAAGTAAAAATGAATGCCGTTTTCAACATTGGCTATGAAGCCGCAAAAAAATCACACGAAAAACTTACTTTATAAAATTTAAGCAACATTATATTAGAAAAGAAGAATATTCTATATTTGCACCAATCAACTCAACACACACATGAAATACAAAAGAATTCTTCTGAAACTAAGTGGCGAAGCTTTAATGGGCGACTTGCAATACGGAATTGACCCAAAAAGATTGGCTGAATATGCTGACGAAATCAAGCAAATTCATGACAAAGGAGTAGAAATTGCCATTGTTATAGGTGGTGGAAATATTTTTAGAGGAGTTGCCGGAGCTAGTGCAGGAATGGATCGTGTGCAAGGCGATTACATGGGAATGCTGGCCACTGTTATCAATGGAATGGCATTACAAGGAGCACTGGAAGAAAAAGGGATGAAAACCCGTTTGCAAACCGCATTAAAAATGGAGTCCATCGCAGAGCCTTATATCAAAAGAAGAGCAGATCGTCATCTTGAAAAAGGAAGAATTGTGATTTTTGGCGCAGGTACAGGAAATCCCTATTTTACAACGGATACCGCTGCTGTTTTACGCGGTATAGAAATCAATGCTAATGTAATCCTAAAAGGAACTCGTGTGGATGGAGTGTATGATTGTGATCCAGAGAAAAATGCCGCTGCAATTAAATTTGATACGATCACCTTTGATGATGTGCTTAAAAAAGGATTGAATGTAATGGACACCACTGCATTTACCTTGAGCCAGGAAAACAAATTACCAATCGTAGTTTTCGACATGAACAAAGTAGGGAATCTATTGAAAATTTGTGCAGGAGAAAACATAGGAACTGTAGTAAACGTATAAATAAACTTTTCAGTGTTCACAATACAGTAAAACTGAACACTGAATACCGAACACTGAATATTAAGAAATTATGACCGAAGAAATTGAATTTATATTAGACAGTACTAAAGAATCTATGACGGGTTCTATTGCGCATTTAGAAAAAGAATTTTTGAATATTCGTGCCGGAAAAGCATCTCCAGCCATGCTTGGAAGTGTTTTTGTAGATTATTATGGATCTGCAACACCGCTATCTCAAGTTTCAAAAATTAGTGTTCCAGATGCTAGAACCATTACTTTACAGCCTTTTGAAAAAAACATGCTGCAAGTCATTGAAAAAGCAATTATGATTGCAAACATTGGTTTTAATCCAATGAACAATGGTGATGTAATTATCATTAGCGTTCCCGCATTGACAGAGGAAAGAAGACGCGATCTTGCCAAACAAGCCAAAGTAGAAGCCGAAGATGCTAAAGTAGGTATTCGAAATGCTCGTAAAGATGCCAATACCGAAATCAAAAAATTAGAGAAAGACGGAACTTCAGAGGATATTTGTAAAACTGCCGAAGAGGAGGTTCAAAACTTAACCAACGCTTTCATTCGTAAAATAGATGAACTTTTAGTGGTGAAAGAAGCCGAAATAATGAAGGTGTAATTCCCTTTCAACTCATATTAAACCCGTCCCTTTATTCTAATTGGACGGGTTTTTTTGTATTTTAGAAATATCACTAAAAGTGGGTATTGAAACTTATAAAATATTTCCTATTTTTATGAAATATTAATTAACCAAAAAAAATATGAAAACAAACAAACAAACAAACAAACAAACAAACTCTTGATTTAAAGCGGATAGTCTATGTACTTTTTATTGGATTAGTTTTGTGTGTTTTGCATTCTTGCAGTACGGAAGAGTTGCTTTTAGAAAATGAATTAAACAATAAAATAAGGGATTATAGTTATGAAGAAATTACTTTTCAAGACTTAAAAAAGATAAATGATAAAGCTTTTATTGAGGTTGCTAAGCTTAAAGAAGTAGTGTATCCAAATAAGAGTACTGATAAAAACATAGGTGCTAACTATGATATAGATTTACAAAGTATTCGATATATCAAAAGAAAAAATAATGATGAAACTTTCTCTTTTCGTATTTATCAGGTTCCTAATGCAACTTTTCAGCAAAACATTATAGTTGAATGTAAAAAAAATGAAAAACCCAAAACCTATTTAATAACCTATTATCTAAATAAGCAAGTAAACCAAATTAACAATAGTAATGATTTTATCAATTCAATAAAAAGTACATCAATCATAAAAATAGACAACCAGTTTAAATCTGGTAGAACTACTATCGGTGGTTGTTTGCAAGTAGGGTGTTATAGCGAAGTTGAATTATGTCAAGGTAATCTTGATAACAGACCGCGTTGTTATAACAGTGACGGTACTAGAGCTACAATTAGAGTTTTTAATGTTATAGAAAGTGCTTGTTCAACTGGTGGAGTTTCAGATTTTATCCCTCTAGCATCGCAATGGAATCAATACAATACCTCTCCTAGTAATCCTTATTCAGAAACTACAGGGTCAACCTCTGGTGGTGGTGGAGCTGGCGAAAGTACCGGCATAAATATTTATGCACCGAATTATTTTGGAAGTGGCGATTTAAATGATCCTGCTGTACAGAATATGCTACAAATTAATCAATTCATTTCTACTTTATGCAATTCGAGTAATGAAATTAAGGGAGTCATAGATAATACAGAGTGGCTTTTAGCCTATACCAATTATTGGATTGGTTCAAATGGAGGTTTATCTATTCAAAATCAACTTGCACTCACTTATGCTTTTAATAACATGCCAACACTATTCAACCAATATTATGGTAATAGTTATGAACCCACCGAAATTAACAATTTTAAGTTCAGTGCATTTCAATTTTTGCTCTTTCATGGTGAATTTTTGTCAAATCTAGATCCCACAACTCAAAAAAGTATTTTAGAAAGTATTACGAGCCTAAAACAAATTGAACTAATCAATAATATAGTCAATTTTATGATTGAAAATCCTGCAGCAACGTATTTTGACGCTAAAGATTTATTAATATCCAAAGCAATAGTAAATTCCATTAACGATAGTGGTCTAAACCCATGTGCAAAAGGAGTTTTTGATAAAGTAAAAAACACAACTAACTACAATATCGCACAAGTTTTGGCTAAACTTAATGCAAGCAAATCAATTTATAATACGACCCTAAAATCCGAAGTAACGAGTAATGGAAATCCAGCAACAACATTTCCAACATCTCGATTTAATTATACGATACAAATTAGTACTAATTACGCAGGAAAAACAAAGTTGTTTATCGCAAATTCATTAATACATGCCTATTTTTTAAGTATTGTAGATGATTATAAATCAAATCCTAATAATAATCAAAACCTGTACAATTTAAATAGTTTCCCTTCGCTATTTCAAGCTTATTGTGATAAAAAATATCCGCCAGCACCGGGTATGTCCCAAAATTTACATCATTTAGAAATGGCAAATTATTATGTAGATGCTATTGCTAGAGCTTTACAAGAATTTCAAACTGGTATTCCTGTTGCAGCGGGCGAAAGCCCACAACAAATATATAGTGATTTAGCTTGGGGAGGATTAAATAGAACTCCTATATTTGATGCTACTTATCCAGTAGGAAATCCAAATAGACAAAGGATAATCAATAGAGTCGCATGTGAACAAAATGGGACAACGATAGGTGCAGGAACACCAAACGCACAAACACCAATAGGTAACACTTGTGATTAAATAGATAAATTATGAAAAAAATATTTTTTTTATTATTAATTGTAGTCCTTATTTCTTGCACATCCCAAAAAACTACTGCCGCATACGAAGAACTACAGTTATTGAAACAATTAAAATCAATAGATGATACTTTAACGATAGAAGAAAGCAATATTGTAAATGATTTCTTAAATTTAGAATTAGCGTCTGAAAGATATGAAAATGATCGTAATCTTGAAATTATCGTAATTGAAGAAGCTGGTAATGGCATTGAAAATTTAGTGGTTTATGAATATGCTTATAAAGATTTTCATAGTGATGGTTATCAGTCAACAGCCGAAATTAATGAAAGACTTGGTTGGATTCTTGACACAATACAAATTAAAGATTTAAAAAATAAATATATTGACAAAAAACAATATCATTGGAAGAGTTCTGATATAAAAAACTTTAAAGTTAAAATAATGAAGAAAGAAAGTTTTATGAATATTATAAGATCCAGTGAATATATAAAGTTACCAGAAAAGATTGTTATTTATATTACAAAACCATTAATGATTGATAACAATAGTGCTTTAATAAGTTTTAGATCCGGCAGTAGCAGATTAGGTTTTACCACAATTAGTAATTACACAGCATTAATGAAAAAAGTCAATAAAAAGTGGGAAATTCGAGCTGGCTATTGGGATGGAAGTGTGGAATAGAAAGTCAACTCTAACGTCCCGCTGACAGTGGAGTCGCGATGATAATCCTTGTTACAAACTGCTATAATTTTAGTCGCTGCCTGTATTTAGAGTGTTTTATTAAAGAAAATGTAATATTGTTTGTGTTCAGCAGTAAGCGCTCATTGACGTGAGCGCTTTTAACTGTTTTTTTCAAACTAATAAAAAGAATTACTTTATGGATTTTTGACCAGTAAAAATTTCAATGATACTATTTTTTATTATGACGTCATTTTCTTGTTCCGTAAATAAATATGATAAACTCAATAAAGAAGATGTGGCTTCAATTTCTACAGATAGTAAACTAACTGACATGGAAGGCAACATCATTAATGACCTTATAGATTTTGAATTAAAAAAAGACCGATATAAAAATTATAAAGATTTTGAAATTGTAGTAATTGAAGAAGCATTACAAAAACGCAAATCTATTGAAACATACAAATATTCTCGTGATGAGTGGATATCTATGAATAGAATTAACAAAAATGGTGACCTTGAAAATAGGTTTCTTTTAGATACTTTGCAAATAAAAAAAATGGAAATAAAATTAGAAAAAGAGGACGTGTACAAATGGAAAATATCTGATTTTAAATACTTTAAAGTGAATTTACTTAAATATGAAGAGTTAAAAACTATCATAAACACAGGACTATACAGTAAATTTTCAAGTCGTATTATCATATACTTATCCAAACCATTAATCATTGATGAAAATAATGCCTTCATCAGTTTTGAGATAGGAAATGGACAACTTGGTTTTAAATCCATAAATCATTTTACCGTATTAATGAGAAAAGTAAATAACAAATGGGAACAAGTAAATTATTATTATGATGGAGTATTCAACTAAACAAAAACCTTTTTTTAACCTCTCTTTATAACAGGTAAGAGCCCACACCAAATAGTAGATTATTTAGTTAATGATCTTTAAATAAAGTGCCTGTTTTTCCTTTTGTTACTTCCACTGATAATTTGTTCGATTTTACAAATAGGGATGGTGTATTTACACGATTAAATTGAATGCGTCATGAAACAATTGGGACATTGTTTTCATTTCTTTACCTCCTTTAATGATAAAAAATGTTCCTGAGGCTTGTGCGCGAATTTCAGAAATTGAATATCCTCGTTTTGGCTAAAAAGTATTAAAATGGGATGGCTTTTTATATACTTTTGAAGGGAATAATAGTTTGACTGGTGTTCCAGCTACAGATGCAATAATCGCTCAAGCCATTAAAGATAACATTGATGACACTAACCTTGATCCATGCGCTAAGGGGATTATGACACAACTTAAAAATGCAACAAACACCGACATTACTAAAGTAATGCAGAAATTTGTGCCCAGTAACATATATAATGTAACAATGAAAATGGGGATTACAAAGCCAAACAATTTTGCCAAAACGACAAAAATTTCAAAAAATAACTATTTAATAACTGTCACAGATGACAGTTTTACAACTGCAACAAAACTATATAAAGCCACTGGTATGTTGCACGAAATGATTCATGCATATATGTTAAGCGTGGTAGACGACTACAATAGTTACAGTTATCCAACTAATGATCCTTTTAACGGGTTTCCTAAATTATTTGATTTATATGCTTTAAATGCTGGTGTAGGCAACTCTGTTATAGCCCAGCACGAGGATATGGCTAATAAGTATGTTAGTGCGATTGCATCTGCATTGGAGGCGTATCAAGCAAATAACGGAATTCCTTTTTCTCTGGCAGACAAACAAGTTTTTGAAGACATGGCTTGGAGCGGTTTACAAGGGACTGATGTATATAATGCAAAATTTCCTAAAGAAAGCATAAATGACAATAGAATATTGGTAAGAATTAGTGCTGAATTAAACGGAGTTTACTCTGAAGGACAATATGCAATTGCAAAACCATGTAATTAAATCAATTAGAAATGAAAAAGCAATTAGTGTACAGTATAATTTTAATTTTTATAATAAGTTGTGGTTCCAAGAATAATAGGGCAATGGACAATAAACCAGTTTTAATTTTCAATGATTCTATTAGTGATAAAATCGAAGTGATTAATGATTTTTTAGACAAGAAAATTAATAATCGCTCTAATAAAATTATTATTATGAATAAAAAAATCAATACTGACATGATCTTACAAATTCTTAGATTTAATGATATTTATTCTTTGGACTCCGTAACTGGAAAATATAAACAGGATAAAACATTCTATAAAGATGAAGAATGGGAAAAAGCAAGAAAAAAATATAGCAAAAACACCATTTCTGAAATAGAAGATGCCACCTATATAGGAAGTGAATGCTTTTGGGTGTCAGAGAATTTTATCAATAAAAATATAAATATTGAAGAAGTAGAATTTGGCGCAAAAGCATATGAAATAAAATATTTTTATAGAACTGATTATTATGATTTCTTTAATTTTTCAAATCCAATATATTACCAAAATAAAGAGTATCTTATTTTTTATTGTTCTTATGGATCTGTATTTCCTCCTCAATATTATAATTCAGCTATCATCATATACAAAAAGAAAAATGGGAAATGGGTACAAACTCATGAAGGTGCACCTGCTTCGTTTAGTTAATGCAGAATTTCGAGATTGAATATCTTAGTATTGGCGAGAAAGTTTTGGATTGGTACAAATGGTGGTTAAGCTACTCAAAATCAACTTGCACTCACTTATTCTTTTAATAACATACCAACGCTATTCAACCAATATAATGGCAATAGTTATGAACCTATCGAAATTAATAATTTTAAGTTTAGTGTGTTTCAATTTTTACTTTATCATGGTGAATTTTTGTCAAATCTAGATCCCACAACTCAAAAAAGTATTTTAGAAAGTATTACGAGCCTAAAACAAATTGAACTAATCAATAATATAGTCAATTTTATGATTGAAAATCCTGCAGCAAGTTGGGCACAGATTGAAAACTGGTTTATGGGAACCTCAGAAGGAATCGATGGTGACTATGATGCCGCTTTTTGGGAAGATCCTAATTTGACTTTTCAGCAACAAAACTTACCTACATTATCAAAATTCTTAAACGCATATCCGAAAAATTTAGATGGAAAAAATTATATGCTTGGAATAGATCTGTATCCATTAGTTGGTGATGAAGTTTATCAGGCATATCTTGATTATCCACATCTTGCAAATGGGTCATGTGCCTTAAAAGTATCTAGAGCATTAAATTATAGTGACATAATAATTCCAAAAACTCCAAATACTCTCAAAGGTAAAGATGGCAAATATTATTTTGTAAATGCTAAAGCATTAAATAAATGGATGAGATTAATTTTTGGAACCGATAAAAACAATCCAAATTATAGAAACTTCACGAAAAATCAAGGAGGAAATAGAGGAGAAAATTTCCCTAATTTAGTAAAGGGTTTGAAGGGTATTTATTCAATGGTCTCACCTTTAGAAATAAAGGATTCATGGGCAAGCGGTCATGCAGATTTAATTTTTGACCAAATATGTCCATTTAAATGTCATTTTTACGATGAAAAACTACAAATAGTACCAATTGAATATATTGACATATGGATATTAAATTAACATTTATGACTAATAAACTTTTTATAATTATAATTTGCTTTCTAATAGTTTCATGCAAGCCTTATCAACGTGAAAGATTTAAATATCGAGGTAGTAATAGTAATGAAAAAACATTTTGGATTGAAATCTTTAAAGATGAAATGTTTTATGAATGTATTAAGGAAGGCTATAAAAATGATAGTATTTTTAAATTAATGAGCAAAAAAGATCTTTTTAATTCTTCAGAATTTATAGTCAATTTGAAAAACGCAAAAAATGCTAGGACTTTGGGTATAAAAATAATAAAAAATTTACCTCCTGCTTTTATTAAATCTGATGACGAAGATATATCTGAAAAAAATTTTATTTCCGCCTCGTGTTTACATTATTATGCGAGTAGAGAATTAGATTCAATTGCTAAAAAAGCTTATCAGAAACATATAAAAATGGAAAATCAGATATTTAGAGATTAATATTGACAAATTATATTAATTTCAATAATTCGACGATTTCAAGATTGTACTTTATATTTCAATTGTCTGTAATACAAAATTAGTTATATCCGTAAAATAGATGAACTTTTAGTGGTGAAAGAAGCCGAAATTATGAAGGTGTAAAATTCCTATACATTATAATTGACAAACCGTCTTGTTGCAATAGCAGGACGGTTTTTTTATTTTTAATTAATATCACTAAAAGTGGGTATTGTAACTTATAAAATATTTCCTATTTTTATAGAATAATAGCAAACCAACCAGAAATATGAAAACAAACAAACAAACAAACAAACATTTCTAATTATGAAAAAAATATTTTATTTAATATTGCTTATATTAACTTCCTGTAGTTTGAAACATAACAAAACAAATAATTTCGAAACAATAAACATTGAAAATTTTTCATATGGGAAATTAGGCATGTCATATGATGAAATAGATAGTATTGCAAATATTTTTAAGATTAGTAAAAAGAAAATTACCAGTAGTGTTTATGATAATTCATTGAAGAAAAATTTCCCGATAAATGATAATACATTTAATTATATATTTTTTGGCGAGGTGGATTCAATTAATAAATGCGAATTCCTGATTATTGTTTAATAATTGTAAATATACTTCATTTGGAGAATCAAATTGATGCCTTTTTCGAGGTCTATTATTTAATTTTTCTACTACCTTTTT